>PKXT01000334.1:0-169 GCA_003133505.1 Acidobacteriota bacterium | reverse complement strand
AACTCGCGGACTGCCAGGAACGTGATCCCGCACGCTGCGAGATATTTATTGTCGAAGGACCATCCGCCGGTGGTTCAGCCAAGGAAGGACGCGACCGCAAATATCAGGCAATTTTGCCGCTGAAAGGCAAGATCCTCAACGTTGAGAAGGCGCGTTATGACAAGATGCT
>PKXT01000312.1 GCA_003133505.1 Acidobacteriota bacterium | reverse complement strand
GCCTCGGTTTCACCCGGACTAAGATCGCTTCCCTGTCGTTTGCCAGAGATTGCACACGCCCCGCATGAACGCAGAGCCGCCCCTGCTCCATTAGCATGAATATGACATCACCCACTTCCGGCGCCATCCTATGCCGATGCACGTCCCAAATTGCGCTCAAGTGGCGCACGAACCGGCGTTGTTCGGCGANNCCGCCTTGCGCCTGAACCCGGGCAACCTTTCCGCGTACCGCCCCTAGCAAAGCCCGGATCGAACCTGACACCGGAAGGGTCCGCACGTCATCGAAGTTCACTGGCGCGCTATTGCCGTGCCCATGAACTTGTGGCATTAATCCGTGTCGCGAAATCACGTGTATGGACCCGCGATGCCCCTGCGCTTGCAGGCTCAGTATCGTGTCCACCGCCGTAAGCCCTGCGCCGATTAGCACCACGGCTCCGTCTTCTGTGAGGTTTCCCAGAGATTCCGGGTCCCACGGCGATGAAAAGTAGCCCGCGGGGGTGCTTGCGGAAAATGCCTCTACTGGGGCGCAACTCGAATAGGAGTTGCCTAGCGCCACCACCGCATAGTCTGTCGAAACGATGTCTCCATCGCGCAAAACAACTTCGATTCCCCGGCCGCCACGCTCCACCGCAATCGCCTCCGCGCGCCGGTGCTCAAACTGAACTGATGGATTGGCTTGGGACTTTGCCGTGTCCAGCAGGTCTCGGATATACCTGCCGTATGTGCGCCGCGGTACGAATGAATCACTCACCGCCAGCTTTGGACTATGTTGGGTCAGCCACCCGAGGAAATGCGCCGGCCTGTCTGGCAAGGCGCTAATTGCTCCGGCGCGGACGTTCAGCAGATGGTGGGATTCTCGTGTCGAATAGGCAATTCCGAGGCCTAGCTCCTCACGCGGCTCAATAACTGTGATATCCAGATTGCTCGCTCGCTGCAGCAACTGAATGGCTAGCAGCGTGCCGCTCAATCCGCCACCAATGATTGCTACCGCTGGATTGCCAGCTCCGTTGCGGCCCATTGGCATGTAAGCTCCATATGTAACGATACGAAATGGCTTTTTCTTCCATGTCCTCGAATCCCATGATGCTGATTTAGGCGTGCCTGGCATTGAGCTTTCAAATGCGAGGTCCGGAGTTTGTCGATTGCGGCGGGGTTGCGCTCTATCCCCCGCTCTTCACAAATTAGATTATATCCAATATGTTCTATAATGTCAATTATTTAAGTAATGTTATGTCGAAGATTTAGTGCCCCGCCGAAAAATTGCTTTAGCGCGATTATTGGATTTGGCCGAAAAGCAGCCCCGCAAAACCAGCTAGCCGGTGGCGACTTTTTCAGCTATCGTCTTTGCCTGTAGGAATAGCAACAGATAATCGGGACCGCCCGCTTTCGAATCGGTCCCGGACATGTTGAACCCGCCGAATGGGTGGCCGCCCACCTGCGCGCCCGTGCACTTGCGGTTCAGATAGAGATTGCCGACGTGGAACTCCTCGGAGGCTTTCGCCAGCTTGGCCGGATCGTTCGTGTACACCGCACCCGTTAATCCAAATTCTGTCCCGTTGGCGATGTCCAGGGCGTGCTCGAAATTTTGCGATTTGATCACCGCCAGCACCGGACCGAAAATCTCCTCTTGCGCGATGCGCGCGTCGGCGGCAACGTCGGCAATTACCGTGGGAGTAATAAAATAACCGTCGCCCTGTCCTTTAACAACGTTACCTCCAGCCACCAGACGGCCTTCCTTCTTTCCCGTTTCGATATATTCCATAATCGATTTCATTGACGCCTTGTTAATCACCGGCCCCATGAAATTTTCCAGCTTCTCCGGCGCGCCCACTTGGATGGCTTTAACGCGGGGAATCAGCCTTTCAAGAAAGCGGTCGTAAATTTTGTCGGACACAATCGCTCGCGAACAAGCCGAGCATTTCTGCCCCTGATAGCTGAAAGCCGCCAGTGCCACGCCCTCCACAGCTTCATCGAGATCGGCGTCGTCTTCGACGATAATGGCGTCCTTGCCTCCCATTTCCAGCACAGTACGTTTAATCCAGAGTTGCCCCGGCTGCTTTTTCGCGGCTAGTTCGCCGATGCGCAGCCCCGCTTCCATTGACCCTGTAAAGGCGATGAAACGCGTCTTCGCGTACGTCACCATCGCTTCCCCGGCGGTTCGTCCAGGCCCGGTGAAGAAATTTACCACGTCCTTCGGCACACCGGCTTCGTACAGGATATTCACGAATTCCGCCGCAATCGTCGGCGAATCGCTGGATGGCTTGAGCACCACGGTGTTTCCGGTCACTACCGACGCGACTGTCATCCCGCCCATAATTGCGGCGGCGAAATTCCATGGCGGAATCACAATCCCGACGCCCAACGGAATATATGACAGATAGTTTTTCTCGCCGTGCACCGGCACCAAAGGTTGAGGCCCAGCCAGCCGAAGCATTTCGCGCCCGTAAAATTCGCAGAAATCAATCAACTCGGCTATGTCGGCATCGGCTTCAATCCACGTCTTGCCTATTTCGTATACCAGCAGCGCATCCAATTCCAGTCGCCGTTGCAGCAAAATCTCCCGCGCCCGAAACAGAGACGCGGCGCGCTTCTCCGCGGGCACGCGCTTCCACTTATCGAACGCCCGGTAAGCGGTCTCCACCGCCCGGACGGCCATCGCCACCGTTCCATTCTGAAAAATTCCAATCACTTGCTCGGGACGCGCCGGATTCGTCGAGCGGATTTTCTCTTCCGTGTATAGCGCTTCACCGCCAATCAATATGGGATATTCGCGGCCCAGCCCTTTGGCCACGGTACTCAGCGCCGCTTCCATGGCTTGGCGATTTTTTGGCACGGAGAAATCCATGAGCGCCTCGTTGGTAAATTCTCCCCGAGCTTTTACGATTTCAGCGGTAGCCATGAAATCCTCCCCAAGTAGCTTCTATGACGCGCCAGCACGTTCCAGCGTTTATATGACGCGATTGGCAGCGTCAAGATTCAACTTTTATTCTATGGCGCAGTTAATGGCCGACTCAAATATTCGCTCCCTGCAACAGGGTGTGGCAACAGGAGTCGCGAGGGATATTGAGCATTGCTCCATACCCGAATGTGCGCTGTCCTTACACGAGCTGACCTCGCCGCGTTTTCACCGGTCTGCAAATTACGCGAGAGGTGCGGGAAAAACGCCCCGGATATTTGCACCCGCAGCTGATGACCTTTTAAGAAAAGGTTGCTGGTCATAAGCCGGGTCAGTTGAATTTCATAAACGCGATTCGGCTTGAGCAATCGTCGCGAAACATCGGCGGCATCGCCTGCCCCTTCGCGGTAGCTGGCCCGCTGAACGTCGGCCCCCGGGCTCACCAGGTTCTGCGCGGTGCCATTGGGTGCCACAGCAGCCGGACCCACAAATCCACGTCGGGCGTGTCCGCCGAAATAAAAACGTCGGCGGTGATCGGCCCCGTTACTTCGAAATCGGTTTTCAATGGCGCCGAATCATACGTGAGCACGCCCTCCGCTCCCGCGAGCGCGCGATAATCGTGGGCCCCCTACGCATCACCGTATGGGTCAGTCACCGGATGTAGCGGATCGGATACGAATTCCATGGAATCACGCGAATTGCTCGTGCTGTTTTGCTCGGTATCAGGGGATCCCAGCGCAATTACCCCAAGCTCGATGGATTCGATTGGCCCACTCCCGCCGCCAAGTAAACAGGCACGGTTTGCGCAGGCGGAGGCCACTGCGCCGCAGTCCGCCATTGATTCGCGCCCATCACGAAGTAGCGCACCGGCGGCTCATCCGAGACTCCATTCGTCGAGCCTTTCAAATACCGGTCCATCCATCGCAGCACGGTCTCGTCATAGTCAATTTTCGCTGGGTGTCCAAATTCGCGTTCTCCAACCTCGCTTTCCCCGGTCTCTTCCACTCCATGTTGCCACGGCCCAATTAGCAGATGCGTTCGTGAACACTTCTCCCCGTGCCGCGCGGCAACCAGTCCGTTGAAATTTTGCGCCGCGCCCGCAATTTTCGAAAGAATTATCCCGTAGCGGTTCGTGGGGAGGGTTGTTGTCTCTTCACCGCCGATGGACGCCGCTTACTCGATGCCTCCGGCGGCGCAGCCGTTGTGAATATTGGTCACGGGGTCGCCGAAGTTGCGGAAGCCATGGCCCATCAAGCCGCCGGTCTCGCCTACGTTCATTCATCGCAATTTCACACCGGGCCGGCGGAAGAACTAGCCTCCGAATTGCTGGCCCTGGCCCCATCCAATTTTCACAAAGGCGGCCGCGTCTTTTTTACAAGCGGTGGTTCCGAAGCGGCGGAAACCGCGCTCAAGCTAACTCGCCAGTATTTTGTGGAGCGCGGCGAGGTCAATCGCTTCCGGGTCATCGCCCCGGCGGCAAAGCTATCACGGCGCAACCTTGGGAGCGCTTGCCGTTTCCGGCAATCAACGCAGGAAGCAAATGTATGCTCCCATGCTGGCTATGTGGGGACACATCGCTCCCTGCTATTGCTATCGCTGCCCTTTCGGCCTGCGTTATCCCCAATGCGAAGTGGCCTGCGCCGACGAATAGCCAACCATTCTCGCGGCGGAAACTGACCTGAATTCCGCCAGCGACATTGCCGCCTTTATTGCCGAACCAATAGTCGGCGCCATGCTTGGCACCGCCGTTCCGCCTCCACGCTATTGGCCGCGCATCGCCGAGATTTGCCGCCGCCAGGGAATTTTACTGATCGCCGATGAAGTCATGACCGGCATGGGCCGCACTGGTCGGCCCTTTGCCGTCAATCATTGGAACGTTGAACCCGATATCATTTTGCTGGGCAAAAGGTCTGGCCAGCGGATATGCTCCACTCGGCGCGGTTCTCGCCTCGCGAGATGTCGTCGACATCATTGCGCGGAGTTCCGGAAATTTTCTCCACGGGTTTACGTACAGCGCGCATCCCGTAACTACGGCGGCGGGCCTCACGGTGTTACGATATGCGCGTTCGCACGGATTGATGGAGCGGGTGCCCGAAGCTGGTCTGCAATTGATGCAAGCGCTTGAGCCTTTGCGCCGGCACCCTTGTGTGGGAGATCTTCGCGGGATGGGACTACTGGTTGGAATCGAATGGGTGCGCGACGCTGCTACACGGGAACCATGGCCTCCTGAAGTCCGCTTTGCAAACCGCGCTTACGATGCCGCACTCGGCGTACCACTCCGTAGGGATGCAAGCCTGGGCCATAACATGAAGGTGGATGGCGTGCTCACTTACCCCGTCCAGGGCTGCATGGACGGCCTGCGCAGCGACATCACGCTGCTTGCCCCGCCTTACATAATCAGCCTCCCAGAGATGGAGGAGATTGTGAACGCATTGGAAGCAGCCATCCTTCGCGTAACCGGCGAATTGCAGCGGGAGAGTATTTCATGAGGCTTGGCGGCTACCGGCAAAACTCCGCGCCATGGGCGTTGCTCGTTCTGGTCATGAGCGTGTGGACTCTAGTCGCGGCACGCCAGCAGGCGCCTCAGCAGCCCACCCCTGCCATACAACAAGGGTTGCCATCGCAACCGCCATCCCCACCGCAACAGTCGTCATCCACTTCACAATCATCGCCCGCGCCGCAATCCGTTTCCGGCGCATCTCCACAATCCTCCTCCCCGCAGCCCGCAGCATCATCGAATCCGGCCGCGCCAAAAATGCTTCGCGGTTTCACGGCCCTCGGCAGCGCGAAAGAGGCGGACATTGAAAAACAACTGATCGCATCCACTTCGCGCCAGGAAATCCAGGAATTTCATCGGTATCTCACCCGCGAACCGCATCCCGCCGGCTCCGCGCGAAATAACGATCTCGCCCAATGGATCGCCTCGGAGTGGAAAACGCAGGGTCTCGAAGATGTCACTGTCCACGAATACGATGTCTATTCTTCCCGGCCGAAAGAGATTTCCCTTGAGATGGTTACACCGAAACACTACAAAGCAGGATTGCGCGAGGATGCCTATCCCCAGGATCCTGACACTACCAATCGCCATGTTGACGGTGCCTACTTCGGTTATTCGGCTTCCGGTGAAGTCACTGCGCCCGTGATCTACGCGCACAGCGGAAATCCCGAGGATTACGACCTGCTCCGGAAGCAGGGCATCAGCGTGAAGGGCAAGATTGTCCTGGTGCGCTATGGCAACCCTTATAGCTATCGCGGTTTTATAGCATTTACCGCGCAAAAGGAGGGCGCGGCGGCCATTCTTATTTATTCTGATCCCGCCGAGGACGGTTATCGTCGCGGGAAGGTTTTTCCCGACGGGCCCTGGGGGCCGGCCAGTCACATCCAGCGCGGCGCAATTACCTATGATTTTCTCGAGCCGGGGGATCCCACCACCCCCGGTTGGGCGTCCGTGCCCGGCGCGAAACACATTTCCCCCGACGACGCTATTTCGCTACCCAAAATAATTGGCATTCCACTTTCATGGCGCGATGCCAGGCCCTTGCTGGAAAATATGGACGGACCAGCCGCGCCGCAAGACTGGCAGGGCGCTTTGCCGATCGTCTATCACCTTGGTGGGGACAAGGTTACCGCGCACTTAAAAGTAGAAATGGATAATTCCATCCAGCCCTACTACGTAACCGAAGCCCGCATCCGAGGGGCGGACTGGCCCGATCAGTGGGTCATTCTCGGCAATCATCGCGATGCCTGGGTCTATGGCGGCGTTGATCCTTCGAGCGGCACCGCTTCCATGCTGGAAATGACCGAAGAACTCGGCGCTCAATTGCGCAAAGGCATTCGTCCTCGCCGTACGTTGGTCTTTTGCAGTTGGGACGGGGAGGAATATGCGCTCACCGGCTCGACGGAATGGGGCGAGCAATATTCCGATGATTTGAAAAAATCAGCGGTCGCCTATATCAATGTGGATTCCGCCACCTCCGGGCAATATTTCCACGGCAGTGCGATTGGATCGTTGGCGCCGCTGCTGGTGGACGTTACCCACGACGTGGACGATCCGTCGAAGAAATCTCTCTATGACGCCTGGCGCATTTCGCGCGGTCAGGAAATGGGAGATACCGGTCCAGCCGCGGACGGCAAGCTGGTGGAAACTCGAATTGGCAGCGGCTCCGACCACACAGTGTTTCTCAATTCTCTGGGCATTCCCACTATGCTTCTGGAATTCGATGGCCCCTACGGCGTGTACCACTCTCTTTACGACGATTACTATTGGATGAATCATTTCGGCGACCCCGGCTATCACTACCATGCCCTGATGACTCAACTGTGGGGGGCGACCGCTCTACGGCTGGCCAATTCCGATTTACTCCCTTACAGCTTCGCTTCTTATGGCGATAGCATTTCGGCGTTTCTCTACGCTCTAGATACGGTGTCCCACATCAGCGCTCACGCCGATGTCTCCGCACTGGTTCAGGCCACCAAGGATTTCCACGCGGCGGGTGCTGCCATGGATGCGGCCGTCGCTGGTGCGCTAAAGAATCAGAATCTCCCACCCGCGAAGATGCAAACATTGAATGCCGAACTCATGCAGGTTGAGCGCAACTGGCTCGATCCGGCTGGCATTCCTGGCCGGCCATGGTTCAAGCACACTATTTACGCAGCGCGCTATAACTATTCCCACCTTGAATTGCCCGCACTGACTGAAGCCGCCGAAGCCAGTAACTGGCCTTTATTCAAAGTCCAGGCCGCCATCCTGCGGAGGCAGCTTGACGCCAATACCGATTTGCTTCATCGCATGACGGCCGAACTGCAAGCCTTTCAATCCACACCGGCGAAGCAATGATGTTGCGTCCACGTGCCGTTCCTAGTCTTGCCGCAATGAGCGAGACTCTCTCAGTTGCCAGGCCCTCGCGATTGCCGTCTTCCAGAATCGCGGCGCTAATGATATTGGCAGCCTTAACGAGCTGGACGGCTTTTGCCTCACCGCGCCGAAATTTGGGTCCGAAAGTCCCGTCTCCACCGGCTCCGCAAGGTCAGATCGCCCGAAACCTTCGCGCGCGCGATTTGGGCGTTCCGTTCGAAGGCACACCGGGGCCGCTCAACGCCATCACTGACGTGGCCGGTGTCGAGGTCGGCCACCGCACTTTGATTTCAGGAAGCGGTAAATTGAATGTGGGAGTTGGTCCGGTTCGTACTGGAGTAACCGCAATCTTTCCGCGCGGCAAAGCCAATCTTGATCCCGTGTTTGCCGGCTGGTTTACGGAAAACGGCAATGGAGAGATGACCGGCACGAACTGGGTGGATGAGTCCGGCTTTCTTGACGGTCCCGTGATGATTACAAACACCCACAGCGTGGGCGTGGTCCNNACCTGGGATGGCGATCTGAACGACATCAATGGTTTTCACGTGCATCCCGCGGATGCCTGGTCGGCGATTGATAGCGCCCGTTCCGGCCCTGTGGCGGAAGGCAACGTTGGCGGCGGCACGGGGATGATCTGTTTTGAATTTAAGGGAGGCATTGGCACATCTTCCCGGCGGCTGGATCTCAAAGACGGTGGTTACACGGTGGGCGTGCTGGTGCAATGCAATTTCGGCGACCGGCATCTGCTGCGCGTGGCGGGCGCTCCAGTGGGCCAGGAAATTCTGTCGGGGTCGGAAGCCAGCCGGCCTGCCGCTCGAAATATTCCGCCGGATGTGGAAGCCCACCGAAAGGACATCGGCTCAATCATTGTTGTAGTCGCCACCGACGCGCCGCTCTTACCCATGCAATTGAACCGCATCGCCAAACGCGTCACCCTGGGCTTGGGGCGCGATGGCAGCATCTCCGGCGACGGCTCGGGCGATATCTTCATAGCATTCTCGACCGCAAACCCACATGCAGATTTTCAAACCAAGCCCCAACCCGTGACCATGTTTCCCAATGACGAAATGGACGCGCTTTTTGAAGCCGCCGTGCAAGCCACCGAAGAAGCTGTCATTAACGCAATGATTGCCGCGCGCACCATGACTGGCATCAACAATTACACCGTGTACGCGCTGCCGCATGATCAGCTTCGCGCCGCGCTTAAAAAATATAATCGCTTGGCCCCGCAGTGATGAAACAGCCATCCAATCTGGAAGAGATTATCGCTCTGTACAATCACGCCGCCCCGCTTGCCGAGGCGCGCACTATTCCAGCCGCTTGGTACATCAACGCCGATGTTGCCGCGCTGGAACGCACTTCCGTTTTCGCTCACGGATGGCAAATGGTGGGCCGTGCTGAGCAGGTTCGCAATCCCGGCCAGTACATCACCGCCGATGTTGCGGGCGAGCCAGTCGTGGTTGTGCGGGGCGCGGACTATCAGCTTCGTGCCTTTTACAATGTCTGCCGCCACCATGCCGCTGCCGTAATGACCGAACTGGCCGGCTGCGCTCAACAATTGCGCTGCCCCTACCATGGCTGGACCTATGGACTTGATGGCGCATTGAAGGGCATGACAGAATTTGAAGGTGTACGTGATTTCGACCGCGCCCAAAATGGGCTGGTCTCCGTCCGCGTGGACACGTGGGAGAGCTTCGTCTTTGTGTGTCTCAGCGGGGAGGCAGGAAATCTAGCCGCGCATGTTGGCGCTCTGGCCGCATGCGTGTCGCCCCTGAATATCGGAGAGCTTCATTTTTCCGCCCAACGGCGTTGGATAATCGATTGTAACTGGAAAGTGTACGTGGATAACTATCTCGATGGCGGCTATCACGTCCCGCACATGCACAAAGGCCTAAATAGCGTCCTCAATTACTCGCAGTACACCATCGAAAATATTGACCGGGCGTGCATTCAATCCACGCCATTGCGCGCCACCAGCGAATCCGACGCCGCTGCCGCCACCACCCGTCGGGGCGATTATGGCTATTATTTCTGGCTCTACCCGAATTTTATGATCAATTGGTATAGCGGCGTGATGGATACCAATCTGGTACTGCCGCGAGGCTCCGATCAATGTGAAGTTGTATTCGATTACTATTTCCAGGACGTGAGCCCCGTCGCCGAAAAGTTCGCTCGCGAAAGCATCGCTGTGGCCGATCGCGTTCAGGAGGAGGATATAGCCATTTGCAGTTCCGTCCAGCGGGGATTGCAGTCCTCTGCTTACCAGGCTGGCCGTTTATCGGTACGCCGCGAGGCCGGCGAGCACCTTTTTCACCGGTTGCTCCACGCTGATCTCTCCCGTGCTATTACAAGTCGCAATGGGGACAGAAATATCTGAAAGCGGGGGAGGTTCTGCGTCCTGATTCAATCCCGCACAGGTGTATTAAATTGCACCGCTCTGCGCTTCTCGCCACCAGCGTTTATGTTTCATCATTCGTTTTTTCGCCCGTTTGGCGTCCTGTCTGCAAGCTACATCCCCGGGGATTAAATCATGCAGCCGGAGAAAACCCAGGAATTTTCCTATCATGTCGAAGTTTCGGGCTGGGACAGGAGCACAATTTCTTCGTCGAAAAAGTTTCCATAGATTTGCTGGCTGGCGGGCTCCGTCGTCTTCGCTTGCGGGCTATGGTCCGTGCCGGAGCATTCATCTTCGTCCGCTCAGGGGACTCTCGTTCAGCCTGCCCAAGCCTTCCCGAGGCCTGTCGCGTAGAATCCATTTCGCCGGTTGACGAGCACGAATGTAGCTACCTGATTTTGACGCGGGTCAAGCTGCGCATCCCCTTTGTACCGGTTTTGACGCAGCCTTATTCCGCTGCTTCCGAAGTCTTATCCAGGCCTGTTTGACGTTGACTCATTGGACGGCTGTCATCACCTGAGAAACGCAATCGGGCTACTAGGATCCAATTGCAACGCACAGGATTAGTCATTCGAAATCCGGGATCCGTCTTTTTTTGGAAAAAGGCTGCGGAATTTTCTAGGGTACCGAGGCCTATGCTAAACTCGCGCGTGCGGGAGAAATTTCCCGCCGATTGGTGGAACTTCGGGCTTCGTGCAACGCGCCCCCGTGAACCCCGCCAGGCCCGGAAGGGAGCAACGGTAATGGGATCAGCCCGTGTGCCGCGGAGGACCCGAAGTTCCTTACATCGCTGGTGAGCCCGTCCCCAGCGGGAAATACATCCATGAGCTATCAGGTTATTGCGCGTAAATGGCGGCCACGAAATTTCAGCGACCTGGTGGGACAGACCCACGTCACCCAGACGTTGGAGAACGCCATCAGCAAAGGTCGGGTGGCCCACGCCTACATTTTTTCGGGCATTCGCGGAACCGGAAAAACCTCCACCGCGCGCATCTTAGCCAAGGCGCTTAACTGCGCCACCACTCAAGGCAAGACCCCCATTCCATGCGACAACTGCGATTCATGCCGCGAAATCGCCCTGGGCACTTCGCTCGACGTGCTGGAAATTGACGCGGCGTCGAATCGCGGCATCAACGAAATGCGCGAGCTGCGCGANNTTATCATCCTCGACGAGGCGCATCAGCTTACCGACGAAGCTTCCAACGCGCTGCTGAAAACGCTCGAGGAGCCGCCCGAAAACGTGGTTTTTATTCTGGCCACGACGCAAGCGGAAGACCTGGTGGAGACTCTGAAATCCCGCGCGCAGTTTTTTCAGTTTCGCGCGCTGTCGTTCAGTGAAATCGCCGGCGCGATAGAAAATATCGCCAAAGAAGAAAGGCTGAAAATCGAACCGGGCGCGGTGGCTGTGCTGGCTCGCGCGGCCGAGGGAAGCCTTCGCGACGCTTTGTCGCTTCTTGAACAGGCCATGGCCTACAGCGGCAGCGAAATCACCAGCCTCCAGGTGCGTGAATTGCTGGGCGTGGTCGGCGAAGACACTCTGAGCGAACTGGTCGCGGCCATCGCGGAGCAATCCGCCGAGCGGACTCTCTCATTGGTCAACCGGCTGATTGCCGACGGGCAAAACCTCCAGCATTTCTGCCGCGAGGTCATTCGTCATTTTCGCAATCTGCTGGTGGCGCGAGTTTGCGGCGCGGAATCGGACCTGATTACCGCGCCTCCCGATGAACGCCCGCGGCTGGCCGCGCAGTCGCAGTTATTCAGCGAAGAGGATTTGACTCGCTTCTTTCAGATTCTGCTGGAAACGGATTATGATCTTCGCAGAAAATCCGATCCGCGCCTGCATATGGAATTGGGCTTGCTGAAAATGCTCAACGCCAAGCGGCTCGCGCCGCTCGAAGAAGTGCTTGCGGAGCTGCGCGGCTTGCCGTCGGG
>PKXT01000105.1 GCA_003133505.1 Acidobacteriota bacterium | reverse complement strand
GTACAAAAGCTCGGTCCGGTCAGGATTGAACGATGGCCAGCGTTTCAGTCTCGCTGTTTCACAAATTGTCGGAAAGCGTCTCACTTGGGCCGAAGTCACTGGCAAGGTGGGTGCGACGCCTAACTAATCCTTACCGTTTGAAGCGCGGGAAGCGGGCTAAGCCTTAGCCCGCTTTTTCCTTGCCTGCTTGCGCTTCCATTCCTTCATGCGTTTTTTTAATTCATCGTGCGAAACGGAAAGGAGCCTGCGCATCACGCTATCGAACTTTTCTGATTCACCATTCGTCGTCATCTGAGAGCCTCTCTGCTAGCTTCTGCATGAATGCTTTGACATTCTCAAATATACGCTCTGCCTGTTCCTCTGTGTAGAAACCCCGAACGTGCATTGTGTAATTCCGCCAAGCGTCTTTCAAGATTCCGAAGTGACTGGCGGCCTGAGCATAAAACTCCTGCTGTTCTTTGCAATCGGGTAGAGCTTTCCAAACGGAGTCTTTGTGCATGTCCCTGATTTTGCTTTCAATTTGCTCAATGGCGGGTGCCCAATTTGCATGGGCCAATGAAACCCCAAATTTAGCGCCGAGTGCGGTCAGACCGATTTCCAAAATCCGCATTAGATGGAAAACGCATCCCGTTCCTCTGTCTAGGGCCAGACAGACTCCGGCTTCACAAACATCCTGAGCGGCATTTGGAAATGCGACATTTACAGCATTTCCAAATATATGAGGATTTTTCATTTTAGGGAAAAATGTAATTCGCTCAGCAGGGACATAGAAAAAGGCCTTCCCTTCGATTTCCTTTTTGGATAGTCCCTGAATGACATTTATCTGCTGTATTAACCACTGAAAATTCTGGCGTGTCGGCGTGGTCGCCCCGTCCGGTTTCTTAAGGTCTTCTATTAGCTCTCGGACGGTAGCAGCCGTTATGCGCAGTCCGATGCGGGAAAATTCAGGTTCTATCCGTTCGAGAGATTCAACAGCCTTCTCCCTTGCGTCGTCATCAAGAGGTTTGGGAACAGCGAATATTGGGGTATCTCCGGGGACGACCATGGAACCCATGTAACAATCCATCTCAATTCGCTGGAGCCGCAATCCGCACCAAAAAAAATTCCAAGCTGAAAAATCAAGCATATCCCACCATGTCACCAATTGCCGGGGGTGTTTCTCCCACGGCTGTAGAATGAGTTCTATAAAGGGCAAATTTTGCACGGTGAATCTCCTTTTTTTCACCGGCAAATAAATCTGCCTGCCCGACATCATGCCCTTAGTGGGCTGGTCGA
Organism: Acidobacteriota bacterium; assembly: GCA_003133505.1. GTDB lineage: Bacteria > Acidobacteriota > Terriglobia > Acidiferrales > UBA7541 > PALSA-278. The sequence goes on along the minus strand of PKXT01000105.1, from coordinate 1,298 downwards.
GTCAAGTGATTTATTGCCCTAACTTGGAAGACAGCGCCGCAGCCCTTATAACAATCGCCGGTTCCGCCTGAGTACGTTGTCCCGTAGAGGTCCCCGTTATTCCCCTGGATCAGCCCTGAGGTGGAGACCCCGCTAAAGGTATGAAGAGTGAATGCGATGCCGCCCGGTGTGATCTTGAATACCTTGCCGCAGCCAAAGGAACACGAGGTACTTCCGCCGAGGGCAGCTGTTCCATACAAGTTGCCGTCGGTGGCCTGCACGAGCGTCGCTCGGGGGCTCGAGCCGTCCGCCCTGTCGAAGGTATGCAGAGTAGTGAAAAGTGGCCCAGCCGGGGCGACAACCTGTGGTGTTTGCGCGGGAGTGAGAATTGCTGCCACTGCGAATAGTAGAATGATCCCCGAAGCTTTGACCACCCAATTGGTTTCGCTCATTATTAGCTCCTAGCCGCTCCAATTCCTCATGTAATTGCGGACTCCTCGGCAGCTGCTACTCTGCGCGAGCAAACTACCGGTAGGCGGGCTAGGGTTTAACGAAGGGAGCTAAACCGACGGAAAGGCTAAATACCGTCCCATAGCCCATGGGACCGCCGCCATAGGTCGTCCCGTAAAGAGTCCCGTTGGCGCCCAGGACCAGCGGGGCCATGGGGTTGGCGCCATCCGTATTGTCAAAGCCATGCAGCGTGGTAAGCACGCCGCTCGTGGTCATTTCGAAAACGGTGCCTTGAGGGTGTGCGCCGTAGTAGATGGTTGTCCCGTATAGATTCCCGTCAGTACTTTGAATCAGCGCCGAACCGGGGTTGGCGCCGTCCGTGCAATTGCCACCGCCCTGCGAGCAAAAAGTGTAGATGGTCGTGAGGACTCCATCCGCCGTCATCTTGAATGCAGTGCCCGTGCTGTAGGCGCCGGCGCCACCTTCGAATGTCGTTCCGTAGAAGTTTCCATCGCTGGCTTGTACCAGCGCGGCTTCGGGAATGGCCCTGTCTGTCGAGTGGAACTTGTGCAGCGTGGTCAAGACGCCGTCCGGGGTAATCTTGAAGACTGTGCCACAATCACCCCCGCAGGGCTTCTGGCCGGTCCCGCCGTAGGCCGTCGTTCCGTAAAAATTCCCGTCACTACCCTCCACCAGCCCGGCTTCGGGTTGGGAGCCGTCCGGGCAGTTGTTGCGGGAACAAAAACTGTAAAGCGTGGTCAGGGATCCTGACGGCGTCATCTTGAAGGCTGTTCCGTAATTAAGAACATATTTCTTATTCCTCAGGCAGATGTGACCACCCATGCCACCGAGACTCGTCGTCCCGTAGA
>PKXT01000001.1 GCA_003133505.1 Acidobacteriota bacterium | reverse complement strand
ATTCGGACTGGAGACGTCGGTAGAGCCTCGAAGATTACCTAAATTCCTCGCCCTGCACGGAGGAAAACATACGAAAATTGAGCAGGCAACTGCGGAGGTACAGAGAACCACGTGGGGAAAGGCCGACGCCCGGAGGACGAATCAGGTACCGTGGAGAGTCGTCGTTATTTTCTACCGATACGAATGACGAGACCAGCCGTTAATTGGATATTGTCCTGACGCGCGTCTAGGAATCGGGTCATCAAGTAATCTCCCTGCAGCCGGACGGCAACTCTATCGTTCAAAGCAAGGTCCGCGCCTCCGCCAGCAGACATAGCGAATTTGAATGCCGACTCGGAAATACCAAGGTAACCCTGGCTCGCGTGCACAGCTCCTAACTGAACATTAGCAAAGGGCGTTAAGCGATCAAATCTTCGATAGCTAAACACCGGGCCGTACGTGAACGTTTGGGCCGTTACGTTCGTGCCCGCGTAGCTTCCGCCGAAGGCGTTGACCTCTAATCTTCCGCCGAACCAGTCATTCAAGTTTTCCGTTAGCGAGCCGCCACCGCCATTGAGGTTGAAGCTCGTACCGTTAATATTAGCCCTCAAAAACGAATAGCCGCCTTCGGCTTCCCAAGCAGGCGTGTACTGCGCCCTGGTAGCGACACATAACAGCAACACTGCTGGAATGAGCCATAGGACTCGCTTCATTGAGTAACTCTCCTCTGCGCGTCGCGTGCGATCGCGTCAAACAAACTTAATACACTTAAGGCACGAATGAGACCGTGGGCTCGTTCGAGACGACGTGTTAGTTAACCTGCAAATTGAGCGTCGTGGACTGCGAGGCGGACCCGGAGGTGCCCGTTACGACGATCGGGTAATTTCCCGCGGGCGTGCCGGGCGGGTTGCCCTTCGCGGTTCCACCGTTACACGCCACTGTGAATACGATCACGCTAGCGACGAATGCCAATGCGAACGTTGCTCGAAGGTGTCTGAACTTTCGCAAGGTCGTCAGCATAAAAAGAGCGATGAAAGCGACGAGCCAGAGCAGAAGCAGCCGTTCGCTATTACCAGCTCCGGGAGTCACTCTCATGCCAGGGCTTGGCGGCAGAAAAGTGCGCGAAGCCGTGCTGATGATCAACGTGACCTGTGTCGCTGCCGTCCCGCTTATAATGACCGGATTCTGCGATGCCGAGCAGTTTGCTCCGAAAGGAAGCCCACTGCAGCTGAGATTCACCGGCTGACTGAACCCAGCGATAGGGGTAATCGAAAGAGTGTAAAACGCCGACTTTCCAGCCGGGACCGTTGCCGTAGGCGAGACAGCAGAAATCGAGAATTCCTGCACTGTGGAGCTTCCACTCAGCAAGACGACCTGCGGGCTTCCGGGCGCATTGTCGTTGAGAGTAAGCGAACCCACGCTGGATTCCGCAGCCGTGGGTGAATAGGTCACATTAATCGTGCAGCCGGTTGTCGGTTGTATCGGCGCTTTGGTGCAACTGTCAGTCTCGGCGAAATCGCCGCTGGCTGTGATGCTGGTAAATGTCAGCGCAGTGGAGCCTTCGTTGGTTGCGGTTAACGTCTGCGGCGCGGAAGTGGTTCCCACCGGTACCGAGCCGAAGCTGAGGCTGGAAGCGGAAAGGGTCAGCGAGGAAGTGGTGCCGGTCAGGTTTATGGATTGGGGACTGCCGGGCGCGCTGTCGGTCAACAGAATACTGGCCGTGCCGACTCCCGTGGTTGTTGGAGTAAACGTAACGGTAACGGTACACTGCGCGCCGGGAGCGAGTGTACTGGGGCAATTTGTCGTTTGCGCGAAGTCTCCTGAATTCGGTCCTGTTGGCGCTCCCACGGTCAAGCCGGTGAGGGTGTTGTCGCCATTCGTAATGGTCACGGTTTCCGGCGCGCTGGTAGTACCTAAGCTCTGCGCCGGGAAAACAAGCGACGATGGATTGAGTTGAATACCGTTGAGGATGGTTACCTTGGAGACAAATGCATCGCAATCGCCGCCAGGAGTAATCTGCTCGGGGTTCGAAACAGGGAAGTTCGTGGAGCAGGTTTGGCCCGCGACGTATGCGGAGCCGGAAGTATCGACCGCAATGCCATACACATTATCGGTATCAGTACCGCCGAGATAGCTCGAATAGTCTAGTGTTAACGTGGTTGCATCTATCTTCGCAACGAAGGCGTCATCATTTCCGCCGCCATAAGTCGCTTGGAAGGCGGGACCCGCTGTTGCTGCGCAAGCTGCCGGAAGTGGCGTTGCGCAAACGGGGAAGTTTGTAGAGACCGTCGAACCCGTTACGTACATATTTGCAGTTTGGTCTAGCGCAATGCCCGCGGCCGTGTCAGCAAGCGAGCCGCCGAGGTAAGTAAAGAACACGCGCGAGGCCGCGCCACTCAAGTTCGGATTGAACTCCGCGACAAAGGCGTCGCCTTCACACTGCGGCGGGCTTTTTGAGTCCAAGGCGCAATTCGCCTGCATCGCACTGGCACCAAGTCCCGAAGATCCCGTGCCACCAGCTATGTAGGCGTTGCAGGCAGTGCCGCTCGGGGCGAGGACAGTACACGACGTTGGTCTCGAATCGACCGCGATGCTATTGCCTTGGTCAAGTCCCGTACCACCGAGAAAGGTTGAATAGACCAAGCCCGCGGCTCCGGATGCATTCGTGTTTATTTCCGCGAAGAATGCGTCGCCCGCTCCTGCGTAGGTGCTCTGGAAGGCCCCGGCTGTCACTGGAAATCCTGTGGAATTCGTAAGCCCGGTTACGTATGCGTCTGCGTTCTTATCTACGGCGATTCCGTATCCCGTCTCTTGGCCGCCGCCGAGATAAGTCGAATAAAGATAGCTGTCGCCGATAGAGCTGATCACCGTGACAAACGCGTCATAACCACTGCCGGCAAATGTGGGCTGCGCTGCATTTGTTGTTATGGGAAACGGCGCTGGGTTGGTGTTGGGCGGTGTAATCGTAACCGTTGGAGTGATATTTGGACCAACCTTCCCGGTAACATAGGCTAGTTGATTTGCATCGACGGCAATCGCCTGGCCATATACGTATTCGTAATTTCCGAGAAAGCCGGAATACAAAATAGCCGAACCCGCCGGATTGAGTTTCACGACAAAGGCATTCGGGACAATAAAACCTGAGGGATTATAGGAAGCACCGCACTTGCCGTCGCCTCCGCACAGCGGATTAAACGTTTGGCCGGTACTAGGGACTGGAAAGTCAGGCGATTCGGTGGTACCAGTGATATACGCATCTCCCGCGCTGTCCACCGCGATACCGTTTGCGACGTCCTCATTTGAACCGCCAAGATATGTGGAGTAGAGAAGCGTCGAACCATCGGCGCTGAACTTCGTAACGAAGGCATCGCGATAAACATCGTCTGGACCGCCATGATTCGGCTGAAGAGGGTGCGCGGTAGGGAAGTCAGTTGAAAACGTTCCGCCAGTGACGAACACGGTATCATCTGAGGCCACCGCAATTGCGTTAGCGCCGTCGATATTGCTGCCGCCTAAGTATGTGGAGTACGCGAGAATGGGGTCGATGATCAGCGGGCGATTGCGGTCGTAGGCGCCGATCTCGAAGCGCACTTCGTTATTTCCGTCGAGCGCATAATTAGCTGGGACCATCTGTTTTTCCGCGCCTGCGTTTTGATACGCGACGGGCTTGCGCAGGAGAACATCGCCGCCGGAGGTTGCCACGACGAGCTCGCCTTGACCGTCGATGCGCAGATTTTGGCCGCCTTGTATTGCGAGGCGGATTGGTGCGGGGTCGGCTTCCGGAGCAACGACAAAATCATATTCAAGCTGGCGCTGCGTTCCGTAGTAAAGCAGATCTACGCCAGAGTAAATTCCGCGTTCCGCAATTTTCCGGTAGGTTGGGACATTGGTATGCCACCCCTCGGGATTTCGCCCGAGAAAATAATTGGCTTTGCCGGGCAGCTCGTCAATCGCTGAAAACAAGGCGGCCTGATTTGCGCCCACAAGTTGCATGCGAAGTACATTGGACTGCGCGTGGACGCCGGACTTATTTTTCGAGGATTGTCCCAGAACGAGTACCGCTTCATTTGAAGCGAGGAAAAGAGAGTAACCATCACCATGCGCCAAGTACTTGGCTTGCCCATTGGACTGGCCCAGATTCGGTTCGAATGCCAAAGGCAATTTGCCGTACTGCATGGAGGCATGCGCAGCGGAAATTGGGGCGGCCTTCCTTAATCCGGTATTTTTGCCAAAGTGCATGGCGTGGTAGTGCACGGCCAATAGGCTTCCGGCGAGACACAAGGCAAGCCTTACGCTCAACAAGAATTTACGCATGCGATGATTCTCCCTGGAACCAAACATCAATAACTCGGCAGAATAGCTCGGTCTAGGAGAAGCAAAGGCTGGGCCAAAGTAGCGAGATAAGTAAGTCTTTAGTTATCAGGATGCTATTCGGGGGAGTAGAGAGGATAATCGTCTCCGCTTGGTTACACTTTATCGGCCTCCGGACGTCGTTTAGGGTACATTCGGTCGGTCGGCGAAGCGGATAATTCCGGGTTCTTGGTTGCAAGCGCATCTGTCAGAATCGGCTCAATCATTTCCAGGTAACCTGGTCAGTACCGATTTCGTGTCAGGCAACGTGCAGTGGAATTGCATGTGCAGGCCATCCGGCGCTTTGATGAATGCCAGGGGGAAAACCTCTCGGAGATGGTCTTTTCTCGGGACCGGGGACGAAACTCAATTCGGATATTTTGATTGTTGGGTGTGACTGGGCACTAAAGTGTTCACGCTACTGTTTCGTACCGACTCGCAATAAGAGACTCGGTGCCTTCGTGAATCGAGAATGTGCCCGGCACGTTTCGCAGAATCCTCTTGAAATTCTTAATGGGAACGGACTGAGGAAGAGTAAACAAGTATGAGCACGTTTCTGATTGCTGCTGCCTCCTTTACTGTGATGCTCTGTTTCCTGGTGCTGCTTCATGAATGGGGACATTTCGCAGCGGCGAGGCTATTTGGAGTGCGTGTGGAGGTGTTCTCTCTGGGTTTTGGCCCGCGACTAATGCATTGGAAACGCGGAGATACCGAATACCGCCTGAGTGCTTTGCCGTTCGGCGGATATGTAAGGATGGCCGGGGACAGTCTCTCTAAGCCGCGAACTGGCGCGGCGGATGAATATCTTTCCAAGACTCGCTTGCAACGCGTGGTGATCGCGCTGGCAGGTCCAGCGATGAATCTGGTGATGGCCGTGCTTCTATTCTGGGCCAGCTTCTGGCTGGTCGGATTGCCCTATCCTGCGTATCTTACACGTGCGGCCAGCGTTGCAGCGGTGGCAGAAGAATCGCAAACCTCTGATATCCACGCAGGCGACGTGATTACGCAGGTGGATGGAGTGAACACGCCAAGTTGGGACGCTGTGTTGGCGCAAGCAGCAAAGGCGAAAGCAGGATCTGACATACGTCTGGTCGTAATCCGCAATGGAATTCGTGTCACGGTCACCGTACAAAAAGATGCGAACGATACGAGCTATCTTGGCTATCCGCTCGTGCAGCCGCGTGTGGATTCGGTTACCGCGAATTCACCGGCGTCGAAGGCCGGCCTGAAAGCGGGGGACCTAGTGAAGTCGGTGGACGGAGACGCACTGGTAACATGGCCTCAGTTTGTCGATATGGTTCGCGAGTCGAGCGCGCCGTATCCGGTGATCGTGGTGCTGCGCGGGCGGAAAACCGTGCCGCTTCATATCAGCGAACCGGCAGACAGCCGAACGGGTGACGAACAACTTGGAGCTACCCCCAAAGTCAAGAATATATATCACCGGCAAGGATTTTTGATGTCGGGGCGCGTAGCGGTTTTGGTGACCTTTCTATGCGTGAAGGAAATCGCCGGTGTTTTTCGCGGCCTTTTTTCCAGTCTGATTTCGATTCGTGAGCTGCAGGGAGTGGTTGGAATCGCGCGGGAATCCGGACAAGCTGCGTCGCACGGGCCGGCGGAATACCTCGACCTCATGGCGCTAATCAGTCTGAACCTGGGCCTCTTAAATTTGCTCCCGATCCCGATTCTGGATGGAGGCCAAGTTTTGATGCTGGCGATTGAAGGCGCATTTCGGCGGGATATCAGCCTGGTGGTGAGGCAGCGTTTCGTGCAAGTAAGTGTAATTTTTCTCTTAGGACTTACGGTTCTGGCAATGTTCAGCGATATTCAGAGGATTATCCAAAGCTACTGAACAACTGCGACAATGACTTATGGAATTGAATTGCTGCATGGAGTCGAAAGAATTTCGCGCCTGATTCACGAACGGGACCATTCAGCGTTTATAAGAAAGCGACATTTCAGCTGCGTCTAATTGAGAGACGACTGTCTGTGTGTCAGAATTTTGTTTAGCATTCGTCATGACCAACGTACACAAAAAAAAAGAGCGCAACACAGGTCTTGGAAGCGGAACTCGCGAGGGAAATCCCACGACAATTGCGGGAAGCGACAAAAAGTTTTGGCTGGCAGCTTGCTTTGCCGCTCTGGCGATCTTTGCGGCCTACTCCAATCATTTTCATAACAGCTTCCATTTTGACGACTCGCACGCCGTAATTGACAACGCTTACATCCGTGACCTTCACAATGTTCCGCGCTATTTCACGGACGCGACAACTTTCAGCTCGTTACCCGCGAACCAGACATGGCGTCCTATCGTTTCAATTTCGCTGGCGCTGGATTATCACATGGGCCACGGCTTGCAACCCGTGTGGTTTCATATTTCGACTTTCTTCTGGTTCCTGGTGCAACTGATATTGATGTTTATGATGTATCGCAGTCTGTTGGACCTGACTGCGCCCCGGCCAGCGAACCGCTACATCGCGCTGCTCACTGTCACATGGTACGGCCTGCACCCTTCAACGGCGGAGACGGTGAACTACATCGTCCAGCGAGCGGACTTGTATGCAACCTTGGGTGTGGTCGCGGGCCTTGTAATGTACATTCGGCTTCCAAAACTCCGAAGGTTTGGTCTTTACCTGCTTCCCGTGATTTTGGGCGCATTGTCAAAAGCTCCGGCTGTAGTATTCGGAGCCATATTGCTGATTTATATCTTTTTGTTTGAAGAGGACGGCCAGTGGGACCGGATATGGAATGCAATCTTGCGCTCGATACCGGCGCTGTTAGTTTGCGGGGTCCTGGCGGTGTTATGCGTCAAAATGACCGCTAAGAGCTATGTCGGCGCGGGAATGCCCTCCATGATGTACTGGGCGACGCAGCCGTTTGTTTTACTTCGATATGTACGATCGATGCTGCTGCCGTTCTGGTTGAGCGCGGATTCAGACTTTGAACCGTTCCAGGGGTTTTCAAATCCCTTAGCGTTAGTCGGGGTTGCGGGCTGCGCGTTACTGCTGTGGCTGGGCGTTTGGTGTATGCGGCGGCGGGAGCACCGTCCGATAGCGTTCGGGATTCTGTGGTTTTTTTGCGCGTCGGCGCCCACTTCTTTTTTCGTGCTTGCCGAAGTGGAAAACGATCACCGCATGTTTTTTCCCTTTGTCGGCTTGATGCTGAGTGTTACATGGGCGCTGGCCCTCCTCTTTTTTCGATGGTTGGAGCAACATCCGGGGCGAAGAAAAGAACTTGCCACCGCGGTACAGGCGATTGCCCTGTGCTTGCTAATCGCATACGGCGTGGGTGCCTGGAAACGGAATGAAGTATGGGCGTCGGAAAGCTCGCTGTGGAAAGACGTGGTCATCAAAAGCCCTAAAAACGGGCGGGGCCTGATGAATTACGGGCTGACACTTATGGACGCCGGCGATGCCCAGGGCGCGCATGAATATTTCCAGCGAGCCATTGCTTTCACGCCCAATTACTACGTGCTGGAAATAAACCTGGGAATTGATGATGGCTTGCTAAATCGCAATCAAGAGGCCGAGGCGCATTTTCGCCGGGCTTTGGCTTTGGCGCCAAAAGAAGCGTGGCCGCAGTTCTACTACGGACGTTGGCTTAAAAGTCAGGGCCGGATTCCAGAGAGCATTGCGGCTGAGAAGCTGGCGATTCAGAAGAACCCGGCGTGGATGGAGCCGCGCTACGTGTTGATGGAGATCTACCAAGAGCAATCGCAATGGGGATCTCTGAGAGACCTGGCCCGCCAGACGTTACAAATTTCACCGACGGATTTAGCTTCGAAGCAGTACCTCGCCGGCAGCCAAGCGGGAGAAAATCAAGTGACTATGGCGGAAAGATTAGCGCAAGCGGAACCGACGCCGGAACACTATTTAAATCTCTCGTTGCTTTACCACCAGGATGGAAGATATGAAGAATGCATCAGAGCAGCTCAGCATGCAATCAGTTTGAAGCCAGGGTACGCGGAGGCCTACAATAACATTGCTGCAGCCTATCAATCTATGCACCAATGGGACCAGGCGATTGCGGCAGCGCAAGAGGCGTTAAAGCTAAAACCGGACTTTCAACTGGCAAAAAATAATCTTGCTTATTCTCTGTCGGAAAAGAAAAGCGACGGCCATTAATCTTTCGCTCTCTCGACGCGGGCTTTGTCGAACGAAAAATCAGAACGTGGTCATTACCTCGACTTTATCTTTCTGCATCGGCGGTTCCAGCGGTTCGCGCAACGCGGTGTGCCGAACTATTGCGGTAAGGGCGGCTTCCAGCTTCAGCATACGATTATAAAAATAGAACGCAGCCATCAGGAAAGCGATTACGAAGATGTAGAGAACAAGGTCCGTCCCGCGCCCGATTCCTAAAATCCGTGCTACCAAGATGGTGGTTCCAGGCCGGAGGATGGTTATTCCCGCAGCAAGCCAGAGAATCGCCCAAATCACCGCGGCGCGTCTGCGATTTGCGCGTCCCAGCAAGATGATGCTCCGAATGAAGAGGAGCGCGACTAACGGGACGATAACTAACTGAAAAATGTTGAGATGCAACAGAGTCATTACAGAGCGCGCCTTAGCAGGATTTGCAAGCCAATCTTAATCGCATTCCAGGAACTCTGGCCTTTGGCCAGACTGTACTCGGAATAGTAAATATCGACTGGAATTTCCCGGAAAGTCCAGCCTGCAATCCGAATTTGGTCGAGGATTTCCGAAGCGTGCGCCATGCGGTCCATGGTGACCTGAATCGAGGCTGCGGCACGGCGCGAAAAAGCGCGAAGCCCGTTGTGGCTGTCGCTGACCTTGACGCGCGAAAAAATTCTGGTGAATAGCACGCCCGCTTTTAGCATGAGTTTTCGGCTCAGCGGAATGTTGTGGGCATTGCCCAGGAAACGGGAACCGAGGGTTACGTCACATTCGCCATCGAGTATAGGCCGGACCAATGCTTCGATGTCGTGCTGGTCGTGCTGGCCGTCCGCATCAAATGTAACCACAATGTCGGCCTGTTCAGATAAAGCAAAACAAATACCTGTTTGGAGCGCTGCTCCTTGCCCGCGATTTATGCAATGATGCAGAACGTGTGCGCCCGATCCGGCGAGGCGAGCTGCTGTATCATCGGAAGAACCATCGTCAACAACCACTACGTCGCTGTAATTTGCGAGTACTTTGTCCGTGACGGAACGAATCGTACGTGATTCGTTGTAAGCAGCGATTATCACAAAAATCTTGGGATTATCCCTTGTCATTCTGATATCTGGCGAACTAGTCCGATTTCGGAAGCCGGGAAACCGAATCAGGGCTAGCGCTCGTCGTAAAATGGAAAGAGCAATCTGCTAACCAAGTTTGATCGGGTGTGGGTAAAGCTAACTAACATATTCTCAATGAATTGAAGAGGCACACACACAGGCTTGGCTGAAGGCGGTCATCCGAATGTTAACGTTAAGGAATGAACCGCCGCAAAAGTGTCACCAAATCGTGACACTTGGCAGACGCGGCGCGTCAACGAGGAACGTACAGGTAGAACTTGTCCTCACCCCAAAGTTTCTCAGGCGCGGGAACCGGCAGAGTGCCCAGAATCGTATAATTTTGTTCGATCGCTTTTCGCGCGGGTTCCGTCAGATAGTAATTTAGCCAAGTGGGGTCCCGCTCGGAGTTCAGATCGAAATCCAGAACGATTACGTCGAACCAATGCGACTGAATTCGCGAAATTAAATGGGCGTCAGACACTAGATCGTGGCGTGCCAGGAGTTCGATTTGAAAAAGGTCAGCGAAGGGCATATCGAGGCCTGACTGGATTAAATCTCCCCCGCGAAAGCCCAACGCTCGCGCGTTAGAAGAGAAGTTGCGCCGCAAGAACGAGTGCAGAGCAACGTTTTCGGCGAAGGCCTTGCTTGATGGCGCGGGTGGCGTGTACCACTGGCCCGCGACGAGCGCGAACGCTAATAACACGATTACACCGATGGGCAAAACGCGCTGGGCGATCCGCGCTACCAATAGAGCTGGAAGTAACGCGCTGATCAAAAGGATAGATTCGTAAAAATACTGGATGAAAGCAGATTCCTTACCAATGGTAAGCATTCCAAGCACGACCGCGCAGGCCAGATAACAGAACAGCAACCGGTTAGGGTGAGCGCGCAGAAATTCGAACGCCAATAAAAGCGGGGCAAGGAGCATTAGTACGAAAACAAGAAGTCCTATTTTGAATTGATGCCAGGACCAAAGCGTAGCCTGGTAGAGCAGAAAATGGCGCCAAAATTCCTGATGCGCGAAGATGACCCACTGAAACAAACCGAGCAAGCCGAATCCGCAAAGCACGAGCAATGCAGCAAACTGAATTGCTCGCCGGTAGTTTTTTCCCAGCAAAAGATAAAGCAAAACGGCCAGTGGGCCGGCAATATATTGCGGTTTGTAATAAAAGCCTAAAACCATCAATGGAGCGGCTATCAGGACCGCAACGCTATTTCGGTATCGATAGGCAATCAGAAACCCGGAGAAAAAAAGAAATAACGCTACATTATCTGAGAGCGCGGATACGCCGTGATAGGTCACTATTCCATAGGCGAGGAATATCAAAGGACTTAAGCACGCAGCGAAATAACTCTGACTTAACCAAAACGCCAGCAAACCGCAAAGCAGTGCACACCCGAGAATCGCAAAAGCTGAAAGCAATCGGAGATGGAGATAGGAGGGACGCTTCGGATCGGTGATCCGGGAACCGACCAAATAGTAGAGAGGTCCATAGGTTGCACCGGCAAAGCCGTCATCACTGGCGGGTGCATAGATTGGAACACCCCGTGCGAGTCGCGTGATCTCGACCAGAGCGGAACCCTCGTAGCTCTCTTCGCCGGGATAAAATATTCTCGCGGGCCAAGTGGCAATGTTCCGGAAGGCAAAAAAGCCCGCGAGGAAAAACGCTATAAGCCAGCACGCTACCGAGAAGCGATACTGGTCAAGCTTTATTGTCATCCGCTAGCTTACCTATTTGGGATCTTATGAATAGCCGTTATGCCCTACGCTACAGCCGAACGAATTCGCTGTCACGGAAGCCGTTACCGCATCCGAACGGCGTGCTAGAAGTCTAGCCATACTATAAGGTCTGAATTCTCCGAGCATTTTGAGGAGAAGCACCCGAGCGATCTCAAGTTATGCATGACGGAGCCACCGAAACATTTCCGCCAGCGTTGGACGCTTGCCGTACATTAAGATGCCGACACGATAAATCTTTGCAGAAGCGTAGACCACTCCGACTGTGGTGACGATTAAGAGTAAGAAAGAAAGAGCTATTTGCCAGAATGGCGGTGTTCGCATAGCGATACGCAGAGCCATCAGTACCGGCGAGAAAAATGGAACTTCCGAGAGGATTACGGAAAGCGTTGACGACGGGTCGTTAAGAACTAAGCCGTAGATAAACATGCAGAAAACTAGCGGAACCATGGCGAGCCATTGCAATTGAGCTGCGTCTTGTTCGCTCGAACAGGCGGCCCCAATCGCGGCAAACATGGAGGAGTAGAGAAAATAGCCACCCACAAAATAGGCTACCGTGTAAACGAGCAAGGAGATGGGTAGATGAACTCCCGAGAAGGAGGATCCCTGCACCATCTTCGCCATCGCAATAGAGTAAGACGAGAGCAGTGCCAGCGAACCAATCCAGATCACGAATTGTGTGAAGGCCGTAGCGGCTACGCCGAGGATTTTGCCGGCCAGAAGCTCAGACGGCCGCACCGATGAAATGAGAACTTCCATCGTGCGCGTAGTTTTTTCTTCCAACACGGAACGCATGGTGATAATCCCGTAGATCATCAGTGACATGTACAGCAGAATCACCAGGGAGATGGCGACTCCGATGGTTTGGCCCTTTTCTTCCGACTCACCGGATTCACTGACTCTGATCATTTTCAAGTCTACGCTGCGGACAATCTCACTCACGTCCTTCACCTGAATTCCGCGCTCGCTAAGACGTTCGGCGATCAAAGCCTCTCTGACCGCAGAGTCGACCGGCTCAACGAGACTAAAATTGTTGGTGTGCAACTCTACAGATTGGGTAAGGTCTCGGGGTATTAAAAGATAAGCGTCGAGAGAGCCGGAATTTATCCGGCTGCGGAAGTCCTCTTGCACAGCCTCATTTGCTTCGGAGCGATCGATAGTTTTCGTGATGGTAAATTCGGATTGGCCATTCGAGAGCTGATGACTGAGAGCCTGCACAACCGCCGGTGTGAGGATGCCTGAATCGTCCACAATCGCGAGTCGGTATGTGTGGGCTGGTTGCCGATTCACCAAATAAAGGATCATCAGGAAAAAACCGACACCGAGGAGCGGCACGATAACGGTGCTAATGATAAAGGCCTTCGTCTTAACGCGAGTAAGATACTCACGCTTGATGATAAGGCGGATTTTACGCAAGGGCCACTTCCTCGATGGCGTCACAAATTATCCTTGACTGGCCGTCTGCCCGTACTACGCAGCGGGAATATGAAAGTTTCAGCGACGCAGCAGATGGCCGAAAAGAAACGCCATTTGGGGCGCATTATAGCCTAAAACCTCTATCTGTCGCTTCCACCTTGATACATCCTTCCCGTGCACTATGAGATCCCGGCTCAGCTAAACACACATATAAAGGACCGGGCTACGTTTTCATTTGCCATCGCAATGCCGGGCACCGCAGTTCCGAGCGGGTGGAGCACCTCGTCGATTAAACGCCGCTTCGGTCTGCCCCTAGGATTACCGCTCTGTCCCGGCTTCCATCGCGTAGCCTCGCCCCCCGGCACGCCTGTTTTCCGCCTGTTCTCAGGCATAACGGCTCACGCGAGCAGTCCGTGTACCCGCCGTGTACCTCACTTCGGCGTTTTTGTCGTTTTTGNNCTACCAAAACCTCGCTGATTCTGCTGTCTTTCCACACCTGCACGTCTCAAAACAAGCTCATTCAGGCGTAGTTTTGCGCCCAAGTTGCGCCCAAGTTGCGCCCAAGTTCCGGCCATGCGCGGCGTGTCATTTTCCGCGCCGGTAGCTTACCGACAAGAAGGGAAGGAGAAAATATGAATCGCGAAATGTTTGAATCGGGCCGTAGAAACATTCAAGGTTATCTGTCACAAATAATAGGACTCAAAGGTCATCAGGGCACGTTCATTCCGATTTTCTTTAACAAGGAAGATTTCAATCGTTCATACGCCTTGATCGAAGAGCCTCAGTCCGAAATTGTGCCGTATGAAAAACGGCGTGACAAGATGCGTGGAGCGTTAAGCGTTCTAACCGACGCTGACCCGATCAAGTTTGTCGATATGGTGCGCTGCCTGGATGCGAAAACACTTGCCACTGCCAAGAAAGCTGTTTCCATTCCTTTCGGCGAGCACCTCGAAATGTCGATGCTAGCCGCATACTTCGGTCTGGAGTACCCGCAGTACGTTCTAAAACCGAGCGACGTAAAGCTTGGGGGTTGAAGCTCTGCCAATGGACTGACGACATGACGAGCGGGGAGTACAATCCCATGACCATCCCTGCCGCCAACCTGCATCTTACAAGTCGGGGTTGGCGGAGGTATGCATCATGGCTCCGATGTTTTCCCGCGCATTTTCAGATTCCCTGGGGGTATTTGACCAAACTCTTAAGGCGATCCTCGTAACACTTTTGGGGGTAGTGGTAACTGCGATAATCGTTTTTCGTGTACGTGGGTGGGAAGGCTTGAAAAAACACATAGTAGAGAACATTTTTATAGGCATTGGCGGAGTCGTGGCCAGTTGGGTCTTGGTCTTCATGGTTAGCGGTACAGTGAGATCGAGGAATACGCTAGTGGAAGATTTCAGAGGAGCAATCTGAACATGGGATTCGGCAACCGCAACAAACCAGGACGCAAGTCAGGACGAGCCGGATTTGTGGATGCCCGACTCGAAGAGCTTCGGCGCCGATGGGAAAATGCGACAAGTGATCGCGAGAAGAACGAGGTGTCCGAACAAATTCGCGAATGGCAGGCATTTAAGCCAGAACGATCCGTACCCGGCAAATCAAGAGCGGAGGGACGAGATGGGACCTAATCGCAGAGAGATAGCCATGGGCAAATTCATCAAGAACAGGCGCGCAATATTCGGCCTAGCGCTTTGGCTTGCCGCTGTTTCATGCGCGGGCCGCGCTGCTGGTCAGTCAGACTACACCACCATCGAAGTCGGAGAGGGGGGAACCATCAGCGGAACCGTTCGCTGGGCTGGCCCGATTCCCAAAATTCCCAGACTGCCGATAACGAAGAATGCCGAGGTGTGCAGTCCGGATGGGGAGAAAACGCGCGATCTCGAGCGATTGGTGATCGGCGCGGACGGCGGAGTTGCCAACACCGTGGTATATCTGAAGAACATCAGCCAAGGCAAAGCGATGGATCTTCCGGAAGCACGCCAGCATATGGACCAGAAGACCTGCCGCTATATTCCGCACATTCTGCTTGTTGCACAGGGCGCAAACTTGCAAGTGAAGAGCAGCGATCCCGTTCTGCACACGGTACACATGACGGGCGCGGCTTCCAACAACATTCCTTTTCCGTTCCAAAACCAGTACATCCCTATTACTATGTGGCGGAGCGGCGTCGTTGAACTGAAGTGCAACGCTGGGCACGTGTGGATGAACGCGGAAGTTCTGGTCGTGAAGCATCCGTATTACGCGGTCACCGACAATCATGGGTTTTTCAAGCTCACGGACGTCCCACCCGGGGAGTATGAGATTGAGGCGTGGCATGAGGGTTGGCGAATCGCTTCGGAACAAAAAGTCCTCGATGTTGGGTCCCAGGTTGAGGTGAGCCGGCTCGTGTATAGCGAGCCGATGACCTGGGCCAAGAAGGTCGTTGTGCGAAAAGGCCAGACAAGCGATGTACCGTTTTCAATCTCCGAAAACTAGATTGATGCTGCCGGGCTTTTCGGTAGTGACTCATTTTGAATCTGGTCGTGAGGACAGTTAATTTTATTCGGAAGTATGTACTTTACGCAAAGAGAGGAATGCATTCAAATTCAAGAATTAGTTAGCTCACGCGAAGAATTGTTCAAATCGTGGGAGCACATTGCTAAACATTTCGGCCAACATGGCGTTCAAGCATGTACAAATCTCTATGCCTTTTGCGGCTCCCTCATCGAACGTTATACACGCGACGATTTGACCCTTCATTTGCATTTTACTCTGGGAGGGGATGAACGGTCCAATCTTTGTATTCTCTTGAAACGCGGGGAATCGGCCTCGTGCCCAGATGTCATTACCGAGTTTAGTAAATTCGAAATTCCCCGTGCCTCCGCGAAGCACGGTGACGAGCAGACGTCTGTGCTTATTGACGTTTGCGAATTCGTTCAAAACCCAGAGCGAAGCCTTTTCCCAATCTTTCCCCAGTTTGTACGGCTGCAAACTCTCAATGATTGTCGTCGCTTCTGCGGGAATCCCAATAAGCTGCCCTCGTCGGATTGCATCTTTGAATCCTTTGGGGCGGTCGCAGATGGGGAACATCTCATGGTCGGTGGGTTGATTGTTCGCAGTAAGTACAAGTTCCCGCACCAGGTAATCCAAGGAGGACCGCGCGTTTTGGATGCAATCACCAATAATAAGGGGAATTTTTACTGGGATCGGCACTCTGTGTTGGACAGTAAAGAAAAGTTCATCAGCGGTACTGTTTGGCTCCATCACCATTTTTGCTGGGCCACTTTGAAAATAAGTCTTAAGTTCAACTTCGAGGGCTTGGAAATGTTCTGCGGCCCTGATGATTTTCTGCTGAATGGAATCTGACGAACCCATAGTTTGCAGAGAATAACAGAAGAAATCCACAAGTAGGCTACTTTTGTACTTGACGAACGTGTGCGTTAAGTATAATATTAGCCCATGAATAAGAAACGATATCAACTCACGAAGTCAGATGTTATCGAAGCAATTCCGCTGGCTTGTTCCAATGAACTGGCCGCAGTCGAATTCATAGAGGGCCAACGATGGGGCAAGACGCCCGGTTGCGTTCATTGCGGCTCTGTAGATGTTTACAAAATGTTGGATTCAAACACAGGCGAGCGAAACAAGCGGTTCTTATGGCGCTGTAAGGATTGCGGCAAACAATACACCGTCCGTATCGGCACGGTTTACGAGGAATCGCGGATTGATCTTCGCCATTGGTGCTATGCCTTCTGGCGTGCGGCTACTTCTAAGAAAGGCGTAGCCGCTCTGGAAATCACGCGTCATTGTCAAATTAGCTATAAGTCGGCTTTGTTTTTGATGAATCGGATTCGTTTCGCAATGGCACCCGACAAGAAAGCCGGAAAGCTTACAGGTACAGTAGAAGTTGATGAACTTTACGTTGGCGGTAAACCCCGTTACAAGGGAGTCAGCAAGCGCGGTCGCGGAACAAGTAAGACTCCTGTATTCGCGGCAGTTGAGCGCGGCGGCAAAATCCGACGCCGAGTAATTGCAAATATTACTGGCGAAACTTTGAAGCAAGCTATTCAGGAAGAAGTGGATACGCAAGCCCGTTTGATTACGGATGATTTTCCGGCGTATAAATTCATCTGTGCCGATCAACAAGGCGGCCACCACACTGTTGCCCACACTACGCGGGAATACGCACGCGGTGATATTCACACCAATACGGCTGAGAGTTCTTTCGCACTAGTAAAGCGCGGCATCATGGGTGTTTATCACAACGTCAGCAAAAACTATCTGCATCGCTATCTCTGGCAATTTGATTTTATGTGGAACAATCGTGGATTGAATGACGGCGAGCGGACAGCCCGATTGATTCGAGTAACCGAAGGCAAGCGGCTGATGTACAAAGCACCAGCAAAGAGGGCATTATGACTTTCGAGAAGCGGTGTTTAATTGAGCCGAGTGATTTTATTTCGGCACAGTATGAGTGCGAAAAGTGTCATGCTGCGATTTTAGTGCCGATTGAAAAACTTGACTCCGATCAGGCAGCATCTTTTGCTTTGACGGGCTGTACTTTTTGTAATACCCCGTCGGGATTACAGAAGAATACTCAAGAAATGAGGATGTATTTGGAATTTATCAGTTCTCTAAAACAAATTGCCGGAGCGTTGCAAGGCCGGAATTTGAAAGTTCGTTTAGGAATTGAATGCGCGGAATAGGTCGATGACAGCGAAAAAATGGATTAAAGCATCGGCATTGGTGATCGTGTTCGTGATCGGGTGTTATTTAAGTTATTGGAGAGGGTGGAGCACAGGTAACTGGGAAGGTTTCAATCGGGGCGACACAGCTTGTATTCAGAGTCCGGTTCAAGTGAAACATCATTACGAATTTAAGCAGCATGGAGTATCTATTTTTAGATTTGATTTAGATACAGGTGAATCTTGTTGGCTGCAATTGAGCAAAGAAGACGACGCTGAGGAAAAATATCTTGTAAATCCCATGCAACATTGCTCGCAGTAAAGGAGTGTGATGCCAAAAACTAAGGCTAAAAAGAAGCAGACTCCCGGTCCTAAGCCCGATCTGCTTAAAATTGACGACAATTGGCGCATGGTCGTTAAAAAGTCTTTGGAAGTGAAGAAGCCCGCGAACGGTTGGCCGAAGTAATAGAAGTTTTTTAATGGGCGGTTGTGAAAGGGTTTAGAAGTTTTTGTAGAAAAAAACCAATGTCTACAGCGCTTCTATACTGCGGTACTTCGGAAGGTTTCGTAATTGGGACTGATAGTCGAGGACTTAATAAACAGACTGGGCAACCAGGTGATCACGAAAGAAAAATATTTGCGTTTGAAAAGCAGCCTGTATCGGTTGTTTTTGCATGGGCTGGAAATGTCAGTGTAGTAGGGTCCAGTTTCGGCGCGGTCGATCTCATCACTGAAACTTACGAGTCGTTATCTCGATTGGCGTTTGACAATCTATTTTTTGCAACTGATCTTGCCGCCGATTTGAAACGTAAACTCAGAATCTTTACCGTTAATACCACCGGAACGCATGCTGTTGGTGTCTTTCTAGCTTTTTTGAATGGTTCCCCGTGGGTGTCGGAGATTACGATTTCTAAGAACGGTCTGTCGTTTGATTGCGCCGTAGAAGAATGCACCCCAAGCGGTGACATCGGCAAAGCGAGCGGCCCTGACGCTATCTTTGATAAGCCTGTTTCTCTAAATCAGGCTAAAAATATGATTGAGGGTTATATTCGTAGCACTATTGCTGATCCCGAATGCCCCAATATAGGCGGTCAAGTTCACATCGGGAAGCTAACATCGGAAGGATTTGAATGGATTATTCCGCCGGAGTCTGAAATTCTTGCGTAAAGTACATACTTCCGATTTTATTAATAGGCCAAGGTGAATAGCCCGGTCCGACCGTCAAATGTAAAATAGCATTGGCTCAGCACGTCTGTCCCTAGCAGGACATGGTATCCCATCTGTGCAATGGGCTGTGTCTGGACCACAGGAAAGGCCGCTATTACGAAAGACGAATGGGATCCGTTCGGAATAAGAAGTCCCACATCATAAGTGCTCATAGTACATGGTTGGTTGCCAGTGCTGGGTGTATTGATTAGGGCGTTCCCGGTTGGTTGCAACGCAAGCGTAGTCAGAACACTGGGGTCCACACCAGTGATACTTGCTCCCGTATCAATCAGCGCACGGACTTTAATAGCCGTTGGAACAGGTTGCTGTGCGGCGGTCAAAGCTGTGGCCCGTGCCGTACTGACGCCTATGTAAGCATCGATCAAAGCCCCGATCGGGCTTACTTGGATGGTGAAGTAGGGCAAGGACCGACCAAACGGGAGATGAAATGGGCCTGCTCAAGGGCCTGAATCTGCTTGACCAAAAAAGGAGTGACGACACCAAACTTAGAATAGCCTTCTTTCATGGCGTCTTCGTAGCTCGTGAACGTATCCACGATTCGGTCGCCTTGGATAAGAACGTACTTTCCTTCTTGTGTTTTCAGCTCTGGGAGCTTACTTCTGTAGGTTTCTAGCTCTTTTTCTAGGGCCATCTTAGCACCGGATGCGCTGTTCATACATATACCTCAGATGCAGGAAGGAGATGCGGGGATAGTACAAGAGGGTTTCTTTCCATGCAACAACTCTTGTTGGGCTAAGCTGCCTCCTCGCCTGATCGCACTTCTATCGTAGCAACTACTTCACTAATTGTCCAAACGTGATCAGAAACCCCCGCTTGCATCGCCGGAGTAACGCGTAGCGTCTGGTGCACACGGCAGAAATTATAATGCATGTAATGGAGCGCCATTGCGCGGCGGTGATTGTCGAGTTTCTTTGAAAACGCATTCGTCAAGCGCGTCATCCGGCGCATCTTCATCCCGCCACTTGTGTTTGCGTAAACGTGTAACAAATACTCC
Source organism: Acidobacteriota bacterium (assembly GCA_003133505.1). Taxonomy (GTDB): domain Bacteria; phylum Acidobacteriota; class Terriglobia; order Acidiferrales; family UBA7541; genus PALSA-278. The sequence goes on along the minus strand of PKXT01000001.1, from coordinate 30,741 downwards.
CTTAAACTTACGGTTTTGTCGCTTACCGAGTCGATTTTTACGTTCATGGCTGAATATGTGTCAAATCGCGGACGGAATCGTTGCGGGCGTAGCACGCGAACACTGCGAGCTTGGGTGCGCCTATTCATCGTCCTTGGCGCCGACGCGCGCTTCGTGGTCGCCGCGGCGTTTTTAGCTATGCGGAGAGAATTCCGGATTTTGACGTGCGGAGTTTGGTTCAGGGACGGGAACAGGTTGAACTGGAGGACGTGAAGCAGTGGATCGCGATTCGCCAGAACAGGGATAGTTCGAGTCTGAGCCCTAGCTCTGATTGTTCCAAATTCTAAAGTATTGATCCCCCCCTGTCTTCCGACTTATGCGATTCCCGCAGTATTCACAGAGAGCGCCGCGTACCGCGCTCCTCGTTCAGGCCTATTAAGACGGCTAATCTGACACCGTATACCCCGAGGTCGGAGGCCGAATCAGCGAGGTGGCCAACCCTATCAAAATATTGATCCGCTGAATCTTGGCGCCCAAGAACGCCATTGACATTCTTATCACCCTCAAGTGACGATACCTGGTCCCTCGCGCATCCAGGCCGCAGTCGCGTGACAAATTCTTTGCGACGATCGTTTCTAGAGCGGAATACGCGAAGATGCAATAATCGAAGAAGAGGAAAACCTCACGAAACCGGTGCGCGTACACAGCGGATCCCGACGACGGAGCTTCGAACGTTTGGCTTCAAGATGTAACGTGCAGAGACGCGTGACTGTCCCCTGACGACTCCGCGCCAGGAACCGCCGCGCGAAACGCGATACTCCCCGCTCCCTGGGCCCTGTGGGTCGGATTCCGGTTTTAGATTGTAATAAGTTATCCCGTACCAGTCGTGCACCCATTCCCAGACGTTCCCCAGCGTGTCATACAAGCCAAATCTATTCGGCTGTTTCTCGCCGACGGGGTGAGTGGTGGCGCCTGAATTGTCACGGAACCATGCAACTTGAACCAACGGGCCATATCGGCAGGAATTATCTCCGGCGCGTGCTGCGTATTCCCATTCCGCCTCTGTCGACAGGCGATAACGGTAACCGTCCGCCTTGCTGTTGAGCGCGTCGCAAAACCTATTCGCGTCGTGCCAGCTCACATTCTCGACCGGGAGGTTCCGTCCCTTGAAATTGCTCGGATTGATATTCATGACGGCTTCATAGTCTGCCTGCGTCACCTGAAACTTCCCCATCTCAAAAGGCCGGGTAATGTTGACTCGATGAACGGGCTTTTCTTCGGCGTAGCAATCAGGGTCTCCTGCCGAACAGCCCATCATGAAGCTTCCCGCCGGAATGTTTACGAACTGCATACGGTTGACATTTCGTCGTGGGGGTTTTACAACGAATTCACCATCAGAGCAAGCCCAGCAATACAACGTGCACTACGTTCACAATGCAATCGAGCTCGCAGCGGTTGATGACCTACTTCCGTCATCACTCCAACTTTCAGCAACCAACGCAGAACTTATACCACGGTGCAGCTTATAACCTGGCCCATAGCGTTACAGTGTGGATGGAATAGTGTGGATGGAATAGCTCCGGATAGAAACCATGCTCCAACGAAGAGCACCGTAGTCGCCCTTTTCATCGTTGGGCATTAAGGCTTCGTACAGGTACTGTCCTGTAGCCCGGTAGGAAATTTAGCGGGAGCGATGCAAAAGTTGCGCAGACGCTTTGCAATTACCGCAAATCGGCGGATTAAAGTAAACCTCGGTGTGAAGGTCGTACCTGACGTGAAGTCTTTCTGTCCGATGCCCTCTCTCGGTGTTTGGAAGATCGGCCGACGACGCTGTTAGACAACACTCATTACACGTGTCCGATCTCGGCCCGAATCGTCGCCTATTGATGATTATTCGAGGGTGCCGGGGCAGGAGGAGCCTCGTCTGTTTTTTTCTTTTCGACGGCAACCACCTTGAAAGTGCCGCTGCCGTCAGGCGCTTGAACGCTCTTTGTCTGCTCTGCGCCGGAGGAACTGTACAAAACGGTATATTTAGTTTTTGCGCTTACTCGCAGACCATCACTGGGATTGCCCGGATTGGGCTCCTGGACCTGCTGCTCGGTTGTTTCTTCGTCTGAATCCTTTTTCTGGAGGGTAGTGACTCGCCGGCTTAGATGCAGACTGCCGTCGCGAGGTATTCCGGGACCATCCACGGAATATGTTTCGACGGTATTGCGACTTTCTCCTGTGGGGGTTTCCTTCTCCTCAGCAACGGTCCGTGAAATCACTGAATATTTGCCGTTTAAGTCGGGGCGCGAAACCCGCTCTTCGGTGCTTCGACTCTTGTCCTCTTCCTTGATTGTTTTTTCGCTTACCTCATTCACCAGCCAGCCACCGTTCACGTTTGGCCGTAGCGTTGTCTTCTTCACTTCCGTACTCTTGTCAGCGTCGCTCTTTTGTAATTCTTGCGTCTGCCGGGAGGCAGTGAAGCCGCCGTTGCCATCCGCAACATAAAGAGTTGTTTTCGTTTCCTGCACTTCAGGGCTGTTCTTTCTCGTGTCCTCGACCTCACGCTGTACAACTTGAAGCTTCCCATTCACATCGGAATTCGAGGTTGTGCGTACCGTCTGACCATCGCCATTTGCTGTGGTTCGTGTTTCCGCTTCTGTTACTTCCGCTAGTTTCCTTTGTCCATTTGCATCCGACGTGTAGGTGCGCACCACTGTGCGCGTCGTTGTGTCATCTACTCGGACAGTCTCCGTCTCAGTATCGGAATCAGGCCGGTATCGGCCGTCGTTCCCAAGCACTTCCACTCTCCGCGTGTCCACAGTCTGGTTGCCGGACTTGGAGTGGCTCTCCGTAGTGCGCGATGGATTGGTGTTGTCTCTGGAAGTCTGCGTGGTGGTTGTCTCGCTTTCGCCGGTGCTGTTTTGCTGAGCATCTTGAGCCTGTGCCCAGACAGCCGAGCCGACGAAAAAGACCACGGAAATCATCGACTTCGTCAAAAACTTGGTCGCAAACAAGCCAGCATTTTCACGCGTTGAAAAGGTCATCATAGTAGACTACGCCTCTCCTACTCTGGACGCAATTCGCCACACGAATAGCAGTGGGCGAGCAAAATTGTAGTAATTCCTTCATACGATACCGTAACGAATTGACACACCGCGAAGCGGTCTTCAGGTGCAATTGACAAACCGCCACGGCAAGGGCTTATATGAATTGAACGAAGACCGTGACTTTCGCATTTAAAGAATAAGACCTCGTCGGGCATAAGGGCTTAGTACAGGTGCTTTCCAAATTACTCGGGGGAATTAAGCCGGAGCGATGCAAGAGTCGCGCAGACGCTGTGCAATTACCGCAAATCGGCGGATTACAGCGCAGCTAGGCGGGCGCGTTGGTTACTGCAGCTTGGCGTATTCGGCTTTGGCTTCTTTCAGGATCGGGATGTCGGGGTCGGCGTCTTTCCAGAGGGCCAAGAAGTCTTGATATGGCGCCATGGACTTGGCATTGTCACTCGACCGGCGAATGCGGTTCCACCGATTCTGTTAGGTTTGAGTCTATGGTAGGATGCCGACCGAAGCGAGAGAATTGGACGCAAGAGACAAAATTCAGCCTAAAACTGAGTGATATCGCCAGAATTGTTGAAGCGTACGCCGGTAATTCGCTCGGTTGAACACACGTCTACAGGAGCTGCGCATGAAAACGAAATTCGGTATGTCCTCGGTATGTCACGTTGCCACCGGAATTCTGCTCTTGGGACTGATCGTAATATTCCCTTCCCTTGTGCAAGGACGTCCGCAAGTTAGCTCACCACCGCGGCGCGATACAGCACATTCAGGAAGCCAGACAAAGCCAAAGTTCAAGGCCATCTGGGAGCCCGTAAACTATACTGAGGACATCAACCTATCTGACGTCCTTTTTGTGAGTGCCACGGTTGGCTGGGTGAGCGGTGGCGTGGCAGGCAAAGGCGCGGGCGTTATTCTCAACACCCAGGATGGCGGCGACCATTGGACCGTGCAATGGGGTGACCCAAACGGTGCGGAGGACGGACCTAGCGATTTTTTCTTTCTGGATTCTACTCATGGTTGGGCGCGCCAAGGGTACGGCAAACTTCTTCACACGACGGACGGCCAGCTCTGGGTGCCGGGTGGAACCATAGATGCACATTCTACGAATTACGCCTTCGTCTCTGAAAAGATTGGACTCGCCCTCAAGGACCATGAAATCCAGCGGACGGTGGACGGCGGACGCACTTGGAAGCCGGTGAATGAGTGCGCCGTAAAAGTTGAGGTCGACGGGCTGACCCGCAACGTTCAGTGCAGTTGGTCGAAGGTTCAATTTCCCACGGTGAGCGCCGGATACGTTGTCGGATACATCTCCAGCATGAATGCCCCACACGCCGTCCTTGGCAAGACTGTGGATGGTGGCGCCACCTGGACGCTCAGCGTTGTTGAGGGTCTGGCTGGTGGCGGAGGCGATGTCTTCTTTTTCGATGCGAATACAGGATTCATGCGCGCCGGTGGATTTGTCGATGGGCAATTCTATAAGACTACCGACGCTGGTGTGACCTGGAAACCGATGGCGGTGGTTCCTGGCAAGCGATTCGGCTTCGTCGATCGTGAAGTCGGGTGGTCCTTTCTCGGTCGCGATTTGCACTACACCACCGACGGCGGTTTGCACTGGAATTCTCGTGCTATTTCATTCCCCGTCGATGTAAATGCTTGGAGCCTGCCGCAACGTGTCCGCGGCTACGTGGTCGGCGACCACGGCATGGTCTATCGTTATCGCATCGTGCCCGGCGACTATTCTGCTAAGGGCATGCTTGCGGCTCCCATGGTTTCAGAAGCGCCGTAGTGCAAGCGCACGCTTCACAATGAATGCCGTAATCATTAGGGCGCCCACCCGCTCGGGAGGACAAGAACTTCAATATTTTTGCGCGGCTAAGAGGGAAGAAATCGAGTACGAAGATTCGTGCCTGCCCCTAAGTCGGGCCACCGATTCCATCAAGGCTGCTTGGCTGCTTAGCTATATCCCATAATCTTGGACTACGTATTCAAGTCCTTTCTCAGTGCTAATCGCAACCCGGTCAGCCAAAACAGGCGAGCAATCGTAAACATCCCGAAACCCAACCTTGTCCCAGACAGGCAGTATTACTTTCTTACTGTTCATTTCGCGTGTAGCCAAATCATTCAATTCAATTTGAGTCCAGCGCATTTCAAGAAACTGTTTGCTGAGAATCACGATTCCAAAACGCGAACGCGCCAACCCGTACTCAATTGATGCGCGAATATTGTCGCCAGCTTTCAACGAGTAATCGGCATACCAAGATAGTAGTCCTTTTGCGTTTAATGCATCAGACAACGGTTTGGCAATGTCACGAGCATCCTGAAAAGCATGAGAAATAAAAAAGTCCCATCTCTTATCTTCGTCCATCGTTCCCTTTCAAATATTTACGAAACTCTTAGAACCGTTGCCTCGGTAAGTTCCTGTCGAGAGCAAATCGCAGGTCCAGAGAAGTATGTCCATTAACTGACCACGTTCTAGGTTCGTAAAGGCGATGCTGTTCAGAGTGAGCGATGTAACTTTATCCACAATCTCAATCAGTGAGTCTCTTTGGAGTCTACCGTTACGTTCATGGCCGTCGCCCACGAGCGGCTCGGCGGATTGTTCGAGGCACTTATAACAAGCCGAGATAAAGTGGCCTACACAGTATCCACCCTCGAAGGCAACAGTAACAGCTTCCTTGCAACCAACATAACTACAACGGCGATGCATATTTTCCTTACGCACTCTCCGGCGGGTGCAACTTGACCGTGACTGACGCCCAACGTTGTGCGCGTGCCGGAAAAGAAAACATCAGGAATTTCTCCTAGAACTGGTGGATTTTACCTCATCACGTTCTGTCGCAAGAAACCAGAAGTACAGCAACGGTAGCGGTGATGGCCATCATCGAATCGGCCTCTTCCTAGCGCTTCTTCCATTTTTAACAGGCTGATGTCAATCGAGGAAGGTTCATTCACTTCTTAACCAAAGTTTTCAGCGAAGTCCACGGTACATTTGACACCACATGCGCAGTTCCGTCCACTAATCTGATATTTGCTGTCTGTATGAGTGCATTGACAAACACAACTTCAAAAATACCTTCATGCTCATTACTCTTCACGTGCTCACCTTTCTTTCGGACTGCGAGTTTCGGTTCACTTGCCATTTTGTCCTCCAACCAGCACCAGCAGTCTACTGTAGTCCAAGGGAGATAACCCTAAAACTTGCACATTGTCGCAATTAACCTATCCTCGAGGACGTTGCCCTCACACAATTGACCTTCGCAATCTAGCAGGCCGACATGAACGAAATTCACGTTGGCACGAGTGCATTTGCAGCGGCAGGATGGCAGCTTTCTTCTACCGGCAGTAATGTCTTTTTGGAATCTCTCTCAGATAGCGTCGTCGGGCATTAGGACTTCGTACAGGTGCTGCCGGTAACCCTGGGGAAATTAAGCGGAAGCGATGCAAAAGTCGCGCTGACGCTGTGCAATTACCGCAAATCGGCGGATTAACGTTGAGCCGGATGGGCTTGAACCAGCACATATTCAGCGCCAATCAATATTCGAAATAGAATGCTGAATGCGTAATTTGGAACAGAAGATTGGCTGGCCATCTTGGAGCTCATTAGCGCGCAGCTGCGAGCCGCGTGCGAACAGTGTGAAGCGTTTCGGCATCATTCGCGGCTTCTGCCATTGCGAGCATCTTGCGCCACACTGGCAGTGCCTCGTCCGGCCTGCCTGCTCGGTCAAGAGCCTTAGCGAGCTGCAGCGTCGCTCCGTAATGATCCGGATTCCGAGCTAACACCTGGCGAAACCGCGTAGCGGCCTCACTCGGGTCTCCTTGTTTATAGAGCGCGTCGAGCCCCGCCTGCATCAGGTCTTGAATCTCCATCGCAGCGATGAGTGCCTTAAAGTGCCGTGGCAGAACCGAGCCCGCGCCCGGACTCATCATGATATCCGCATAGTCGGGGACGAACTCCATTACCTCGAAGCCATCGACACCGAGATCCTTGTATCCGCGTAGGTAAACGTCCGGAAACCCGAGGACGTGTCCGAACTCATGTGCCAGCGCGCGCGGCGCCACATCGTGGGGCCCGAGTTCAATCGCCCGATCGGCGACCAGTTGAAGCGACGCTGCGCCGGTTGTGAGGACAGCCCCGTCGGCTGGAAACTTTGCGACATGCGCCTCCAGGTTGATATGCGCGCCTTGGGCCGGCGGAAAGCACTCCGGTGTCCGCTTTTCCCTATTGTCCACTGTTCCGCAATACAAAAGTTCTGGCAGGATTGTGGTGATCTTTAGCACTACACGATATTCGTTTCCATCCACATACACGTGCCAATGCGTCTCAATTGCGCGCCGAAACGACTCGACAAATGTCGTATCGAGAATATCCGTATAGAACGGCACAATCACGATTCGTGCTCGACTGGTGGACTGATCGACGCGCACGAAGTCAGGTGGGTTCGGACCAATGGTGGATTCTTCGGGCTCTTTCTCGGGTAGCGACCGTCCCAGTTGATCAACCACCACGTTCAGGCGCGCAGTAAGGCGATCGAAGAGCGGCCGGTCATTCGCAATTTGGCGCTGCCAAAGCCAGTTGTAATTGATGTCCGCATCGATCAGGCGCCGGCGATCTACGGCTTTCTTGTACTCTGCAATGATTGCTTCATAGGCCGCGCGCTTTCCGTCCGCAGGGTTTTTGGAAGCCGTCGCTAGATCAGATTGTAGTCGGTCAAGCGTCATCATCTCGCGCGAGATCAACGTCTCACTCCATGGCCAGCTATAAGTTGCCACGTGCGGCTTGGTGACTGACCCGGGGGGCCCGTCTTCGATGATTCGCGGAAGGACCTGGTAGCCGTAGGCCAAGGGCGGTGGTGGTTTGAGCGTAGTCAGCAGAGGGCCGAGCATAGCTAATAAGCCCGGGTCTTCGTGTTGCAACTGCTCCGACAGATTTGTATAGAAGCGGTCAAGCCGTTCCTTCAGTTCGTGCTGATGCGCCTCTACTTGGTTCCCGCGAACAATATAGGCGGATTCTGACGCCGCTGATTGCGCACGAATCGGAACTGCGCTGCCCAGCATTAGGGTGCCGAATGAAAGCGCAGCCCACTTCCTCATAAGCAAAGTATACTCTGACCGGTAAATCGGTGTAGGGCTCCCCACTAATTTAGACAGTCAGGGCCCCGTTGTTTAGTACACCTTGATTCTTAAAGCGGTCGCTGTGTTTAAAGCAATCCTCATTCTCTGGCGATGAAGGTTAATCGTCTTTGATTGGATTATTAACCCTGCGTAGGCGAACTGCTGAGCGAAACATCTTGCCTCAGCTTGTTCTCAAATGGCAGCTAGCATCGAATGCATCTTTGCCCTTCCTGTATGAAAGCTTTGCAGTTGCCAAGGAACGTTACTATNNTTAAGTTTATTTCAACCTGCTCGCCCGCTATCTAGAACTTGACTCTTGAGTCCGCTGAGAGTAACTATAGGTAGCTTGGAGAGGAAGCGCAGCAGGCTTCCCACGCTTGAAACGGATTAAGTAAGTGAATAACCGCTTGATTATCATGCTGATGTTTGCCGTGGTCGGAGCAAGTGTGTTTGTCCCGTCCGCGCAAGGTCAAAGGCGAGGAGGGTTTGGGTCGACTCCGGCTAGGCGAGCAGGCTTCGCCCGAATGCGCCGAGCGGGCAGATTTCAAGGCGGTTTGGGATTCGCGCCGTACTACTCCGATTATGATGCTGAGCCGGCGATGCTCCAAGTCCCTGCCCCTCAGATGTTCCTTGCGGAGCCTCAGCCAGCTTCACCGGCACCGAAACCGGCCGAGTCGCTAGTGCTGGAATTGCAGGGTGACCACTGGGTGCGAATTACAAACTACGGTCAGTCAGAAACAACTGACCAAGACTCAAAGTCTGCTTTACCGCCTGCCCTTCCATCCACTGCTCTCCGACAGACTCCAGCAACCAAGCCGCCTAGCGAGCTTCCGCCTGCCGTTCTCGTTTTTCGCGACGGACACAAAGAAGAAATTGGGAAATATCTAATCAGCGGCACGACCATATATGCTAGCGCAGATTATTGGAGTACTGGTTCATGGACACGAAAGGTCCAGGTTGCTGAGTTGGACGTGCCGGCCACTCTGAAGCTGAATCAGGAGAGGGGCGCAAAGTTTAGCCTGCCGTCGGGGCCAAACGAAGTGATGATCCGACCATGAAATCTCTCCGCGACCAGTCTTAAACCACCTGTTTCCAGTAGCTTCCAGATCTGGTCCGACACATACTCGGATCGTTACACCCAATTGCGTTGAATACATCCCAATCCGGCTCGACTCGAATCGCGATATAGAGGTGAGGTCACAAGTGTTCCTGCTCCTTGCAATCACGACAATGGTGCGTCCAAGGTACGGCTTCCAAGCGTGCCTTCGTGATTGGGTTGTGACAGATCTCACAGACGCCAAAGGTGCCATGTGTGATTCGACCGAGCGCCGCTTCAATTGCTCTCAAGAGCCGACTGTCTGTTTGATGTAAGCGGATCTGCAAATCCGCTTCGGTATCGGCGATAGCCTGTTCGGCAGCATCACCATCGTAATTTCCTGCAGCTGGAATTGGACTTTGCCCGGCGACGTTCTTGGTAGTCAATTCGCTCTGCTTCGAAAGAAGCAAACGCCTGTATCGATCCAACTCTCTTCTTTGCATTTCCGGACCTTTCTTTCAGACGGAGAAGATTCCGAAGCTGAGATCACATTTTACTCCGAAAGCTGCAGCCTCCTGATGTAATTGAATGAGTTGAGATAACTCTTAGTCCGACTGCTGCACGCGAGAGATCGTGGGATGGAATCTCTCGCATCGCTGCCGGACCGAAGACGCGCTCGTAGCGGTGGAGCAGGCCGTGCTCGAACGGCTGCCCGAGGGCAGCCGCGAGGAAAACGTGACGCTGACGACGGATAACGGAACGCAGTTCACTTCTTCGCGGTTCCTGGAAACGCTCGCACGGCTCGGCATCACGCACCGAAGGACGGCGTATCATCACCCGGAAGGCAACAGTTACATTGAACGGTTCCATCGCAGCTTGAAGGAAGAGGAAGTCTGGACGGCGGAGTATCGGAGCTTGGAAGAAGCGCGGGCATCGATCGCTCGTTGGATCGAGGAGTACAATCACGACCGGCCTCATCGCGGAGTCGGAAATCGCTCGCCGCACGAGGCCTTCTTAGCTTCATTATTTCTGGCACTTCAGCTCCTACGGCGAGCAGCAACCTATTCGCCGCGGAAAATCCCAATAACAGCCCCGCAGGATGCATCGCCCCTCTGACGGAGACCGTAGCGATTATCGATCCCACAGGCAGCGAGACCAACCAGCCGCCCCAATATCCTTGTTTCGAACATCCCACCCTCACCGACCTGCTCCACGGTAAGGGCGTCACGTGGCGCTACTATGCTCCGTCCGCCGGTTCCATCTGGACGGCGCCCGATGCCATACAACACATCTGCCAGCAGCAAACCGTCAATGGCACGCTCACCTGCACTGGCCCGGATTGGACTGGAAACGTCGTCATCCCGCAGACACAGGCCCTGGTGGATATCGCCAATGGGCAGCTCGCGCAAGTCACCTGGATCATTCCGAACGGAGCCAGTTCCGATCACGCCCTGGCCAACGACGGCAGTGGGCCATCCTGGGTAACGTCGATTGTCAACTCGATTGGGAACAGCCCCTATTGGGCGAACACCGCGATCATCATTACGTAGGACGATTGGGGAGGCTGGTACGATCACGTCGCCCCGAAAGTGGTCAATGACGGCGTAAGCTGGGGATCGGGATACGTCCATTTACTGACAGGTCCCTAACGCCACCGGGAACTGTCAGAGAGCCGGCATGGCGGAGACGTTATGAGGTTGCGTCCACATCGTCTCCGAGTCGGCCCGCGGTATAATGTGATGAACCTCGAGTTGACGCAGCGATCCACATCCTTGGCAGTGCCATCCGTCACGCTCCAGTACGGTACGCCACAGTCTCCGATATATAGCATCGCTGAGCTTTAGTCTCCCTGGGCTTGCATTCATGAAGCGCTTCGGATCTACTCGAGAAATTCCAATCTCCTGAGGATAGCGGAGACGATCGACCACGCCTTCCAGTGAGAGCAGCAGCGCCTTCAATTTCGATTCTCGAGGTTACTTCCCGCGAGCAAGGCAGCAAAATTCATGAAGCATCTATCTTTTACCAGCGGGGCTCTTCAGAGTCTTCTACCAGCGCGTCCGATCAATCGTGAATGCCGTCGCTTCGATCGGCGATTCACAGCTGGAGTCGCGGCTACGGATATACGTTCATGACGTTCACGATGTTCATGCTGTTCACGCTTTTCCGTATTTGGAACCTGTGTTTGTTCCGAAATTTCACTGGTGACGGTAATGGGAGAAGCTTTATTGATCTCCTTGCAAATATCGCAGTATTGATCCGGCACTGCTCCCTCTACTTCGTAGTCGCGAGCCATTTCGTGTATCCGTATGCGATCCGAACGCTGCAGCCACAGTGTAAATGTTCCCGGGTTCGTCCGACTCCGGCTCGTGAAGCCAAGCGATGTCAGTACATCGCCCACCTTTCGTTCATTGAGCCTCGAAGGCTCGCCGCGTGACACGAGGTCCGCCATCATCGCCTGTGTAAGCCCTTTGAGTTTGTAACCGGCAGCCTTCGAATCAAAGTGAATGAATCGGTGAAGATTTCGAACGGCTGAAGCCTGTAGGGCTGAAATTAGAGGGGATTGAAATTGGCTCTGGTCAGCGACTAAGTGAGCCAAGATTGTGCACAAATTCTGGTCCTTCCCGACCGGAAGGGCCAGCGCGCGGTAGATGTCAAGAGGCCGCGATGATAATTGTACACTTGCGGGAACTTTCGGAATTGGGAGGCTACGGTAATGCTCGAACCGGAACTGTTGAAGGCGCATCCGAACTCTCTTGGCGAACTCCAAGACCTTCGGGTCATCCGGGCTGATAAGATCCGTGCGCGACGTCTTGTGCATGGGGATGATCAGGCAGCGGCTGATTAGTGCCGGGTCGTTCGGCAGTTCTGTCCACGCAAGCACCTTGGGTCCGTACGCCATTTGAGCAGTACCTTTTCTAAGACTTACAAACCCAGGGGAGCTACTAGATCGGAGGAGATGGAGAAGTGTCCGGGGATGGCCAGCCGTGGCCGCTTCGTCTATCAGCAGAGTCGGGCTGAGCCGATTACAAACATCGTAGAATCCCGCCGACGAGATGTCAGAGACCGGTAGGCTACGCCGGCATAATAATCTAAGAATCCGCATTACCGTAGTCTTTCCCGACCCGGGAGGGCCCAGCAACGCGAGATAAGGCGCCACGGGCAGCGTTTCGGGGTTCCAAGTACTAAACACGAATCCTGTCATCCCCATTCGCCAGACGACCTCGAAATCCGCACAGGAGAAAAAGAAAGGAGCAACGTCCCTCTCGAGCTCCTCCAGCCCGAGATAAGATTCGCACCCGGCGGGAAAGCAGATGTGGTTCAACACCTGACCATGCCGTGGTATTGGAACGAGAGTTCTGCTCCCGTCCCGCCACTTTTCCACGTACCGCACGTTTCCGTCTTTGTACACTGCAAGCAGCGTTTTCGTCGGACACACCGGATCTTCGATCATTTCTGCGAGCGAACCGTCTTCCAGCTCAGCAAAATCCACCTCCGTCTCGGCCTCCCCGCTAACTTTTCTTTGGCGCATGGCCCACCTCCGGACATTCGACGGCTCCATCGTCGCTCGAGTCCGCTGTCGATTGGATGCTTTAAACGTGATTTGGTTCTGCAGACGAAGAGAATCGTGGTTCTGAGCTATTCATTTGGTTTGCAAGTGTTTAGGATTCGTTCTACAACTGGACGGCACTCAGAGATATCGGGCACATGACGTATCGCTTACGACGCTCGCTAAGAGTATCAGCGAGGAAGATGGCTGCGGCTGACGCCGACTCGCATCCTTGGCAACGCCATCCGTCACGCTCGAGTACGCGCCGCCAAAGTTTCCGATTCGAACCACCGGCGAGCTTCACCCTCCCTCGCCTCGCATTCATGATGCCCGTCGAATCTGATCGAGAAGTTCCATTTTCTGAGGGCAGGGAAGGATCTCGACCATGGGTTTCAGGGAGAGTAGGCCCGCCATTTTCAGCAGGAGAGCCTTTACGCCGGGGGGGAAATTGGGCAGTACTGGATAACTTGCCGACGAAGCTAATCATCATCAGGGTCGGTGGGCGGCTTCTTGTCGTTGATAAAGTGCTCGGCTTTTAGCGTCGCGGGAATCATCTGAAAAGTGCGTGGCGACTGGGTGAGGACGAAGTAGTCGGAAAGGTCGTCAGCCGGAGCGTCGGCGTAGTTGAGTGAAGGCAGGTCGAAGGTGGTCTCTATGAATTTGAGGATGCTGCCAAAATCATGCGTGTTGTGAGAAATGTACGCGGCTTTCGCATAGGGTGAAATGACAATCAGAGGAACGCGGAATCCGTAGGCTAATTCTGATCGAAAAATGGTTGCGATTTTCAGATAGGTATATCCGAGTTCGCGTCAGATTCCCTATTAATTCCCTGTTCCGATGTTTCAGCGCTGTTTATACCTTAGCCAAAATCGCGCCGATAATCAGCTTAATGGAGGAGGACTACCTCTACGTGGATAAATCCCTGATGTTTTCCCTGTTTAGTGCGATTCGAACTTCGCCAGTAATTAGGCCGGCGGAGAAGAGTTGGTAGTCGAATAATGCATGCGGTAATGTGCCCGACTGTAAGCTGATGTTGAACACCGAAACGAAGGTAGGCGAGGGCAATGATGGACGGGCTACAGGGCCGAGTGCCATTCCACCGTTCGGGCGAATCGGTAGGTTGACCTTTGTAGCCCGTCCAGATGGGCTTGCAATCGAATAACCAGAAAATGCCTTGAGAGCTGATCTTGCAAGAGTGTACTAGTCCCTCTAGTACCCTTCGCTGCCTTCTTTCACATAGATGATTCGCAAATACTGCTCGGCCGTCGCGGTCGCTTAAGAGAACCTTGCCAGAGGGGTATTTGAAATAAATATTTGAATTATGCATATAGTAGGCGTAAAGTTCGCGAAGTGGCATAACGTTCGGTGTCCTGCGGCGCCCTACGAAGCTACAAACGAGAGGACTCGAATGTTTTTTTCCGCGGGCAAAAGTGACGATCCGGCGCTATCTTACGCGCCATATATCGTGTTGAAAGACCGGGAAATTTATCTACTTGGAATCGAACTCGAAGAAGAAGCTCAAAACATCGCCCACCTACTAAATGGATCTTTACTGTGCCAGAGAGTAATCCCGATAAAACCCGCAAAGGCGCTGCTCGGGCTAAAACAGCTTAGACGCCGCAGCGCGTGAATTTAACAACCACCGTCAACGCACTCTTGTCTCGGGACGTTCGCGATCTACCGCCAAATGACGTCAGTTGAACCATTTGAGCGCGGTTCTGTCAACTCAAACGATCCTACTGCGGTTTTTTCTCATCCTTCTTTGCGTCTTCCTTAACGGAAGTTTTAGGCACGAAGGTAAACTTGTCCACATCGCAACTATACTTCTTGAGGTCAATGTTTTCTTTCTTGGCGGCGGCTGTGCACTCATTTTCCATATAAGTCTGTAGGTCTTTGAGATTTTTCTTCAACGTGTCGAACTCTTTTTGTAGTTCGGTCATTTTTGCTTCCTCGGCTTGAATTTCGCGCTGGGCCTTGAGCATCTTGATCTGGCTCTCCTGCGGCAAAGGCTTATCTTCTTGCGCGGCTATCACCGGGATTGCAAAAAGCAGGGTAATCAAAAGCAATTTCCTCACTGGTGGATCCTCCTTCCTGTCTTATATCATGCCCTGAAACAAAATGGGCAGCTTCAAGAGCACCGTGTGACTTCGAAGATATGGCGGACCTCAGAATCGCGGTTATTACAGCTGATTCTGCGTCGGCGAGCTACCCCTCGACATTCTGAGGGAACATCGTTGAATCGCTTATTGCGTAATTGTCATCTGGGAGGTGCTCGACATTTTAACAGCGGTAAGTTGCGAGAGATACGGGAGACTGAAACCGTAGTAATAGGTAACGTTTACCTGGACGACGCATCCCGGATAATCCTGTGGGTTACTCCCAGTAACGCAGTTCGTAATGCCATCCGCCATTAAGCCTGTATTAGAGACAACCACGCATAAGGAGCCGGAACTGGTCCCACTGCACCCGTTATCGTACATTCCCGCAGGAATGATTCCTTGGATAAACGTCTGAACAGAACCAGAGCCGGCAAGCGCTGCACCGCAATTAGTCATGGGCGAAACGCAAGTTGCTCCGCGGACGCTGGCCCACCGGGAGCCTTCGCGGGCGGCATACCCGACAAAATGATAAGCGTACATGGCTCGGCTGAATTCTATCGCCCCAAACAGTAATGGCAAAATTATAAGCGGCAGTACCAAAGCGGTCTCGAAGCTCGAAGCGCCTCGCTCGTTTGTCTTCCTTCTCAGTTTCAGCATCTATCTTAATTCCTCAGTCATTTGTCTATTGGGACGCCAGGCGGATCTTTGCTTGCCCCCTGAGTGTCATGCTTGGAAAAAGACCAAGAAAATTCAAGAATGGTGTGTAAGACGCAGCGGTGGTGACGTATACGAAGTACACGAGGTGAACAGGGCAACTAGACTGCAGCAAAGGGCACGAGTTTGTGCCGCCTCCCGGGGTATTGGTGCCAGAACATTCGCAGCCCCACGTTGCCAAGGGAGAGCCTCCGGCCCAACAGGCGCCGGGTTGTCCAGTACACGACACAACAATATCGGGGGCTTCGTTCTTCGCGGCCGTTTGCATTCCTGTTATGCCGGTTGCGGTCAAGCCGGTTCCTTGGGCGCCAAACTGGGCGCCAGCCTTGGCCGCATTCACGACTTCAATGCTGTAAAAATATGCCCTGCCGTAGTTGATCACTCCGCAAAGAAGAGGTATCAAGATAAATAGTGCAACTAGGCTAGCTTCCACTAGACTAGATCCGCGTTCCCCTACTCTCGCGGGATGTCTGACGGCTTCGTTTTCACCAACCATTTTCATCTCCTGGGGCGTAGCAAAACTCTCATTGCACCAACGCTGCACTCCCTTGACGAAGGGGAAACGTAGTGGGCACAGCGGCAACGTTGCTATTAAAAGTAAAACCAACAAACCATTTAACGTCCTTGGCGATAAGATAATTCCATGTAGTCCCGGCGCCGAAATCGAAATCGAAGTTGACCGTGTTGGAGGGGAAGTAGTAAGTGCCGTTGTGCGCCACGGTTCCGGGATTGACGTTGATATTGACACCGAAACAGGCTACGCCACTTCCACCGAAGGGGCATGACGCTGAGTAAGTGTAAGTGCGATCCTGATAAAATAAGATGCCTGGGTAGAGTCCCGAGGTAGATGGGTTCAATGTACACTTGGCGCCGCAGAAAGTTCCAGAGAAGCTGAAAGTACTGATTATCTGGCCATAACAAGTATACGAAGTCGCGGCGCAGCTACTCGTGCCGGTGTTGAAGATAGTCACTCCCCCGGTGCTCTTGGCGGCTGTGAACCCAAGATTGAGTCCGCCCCCGTCCAGGATAATGAGCGATTGCGTGCTGCCGGGCGTGCTATTGAAGTCTATATATGAACCAAAGAAACTAAAGTTGTTGTCCTGAATCCCACCGGCAATAGTATAGCTCCCCGACTGGAAATTAAGCTGGGAGTTGCCAAAAATGGAAGAAGACAAAGTGATACCTGGCTTAGTCGGGCTGTTGATGGCATAGCTGCCCGCCTGGAAAGTCACCACGGAATTCGAAATCGTAATCGGACCGTAGAAATTGCCAGGTGAGAATTTGACCGGATTCGCCGTGGTACCCGAGCTCGTAATTGTAATCCCGCAATAGTTTGCGCCGTATGTGTTGGCTTGAGTGATGACAGTAGCTGCAGGTTTCGGCGGGACACTATAGGTACCCGCCGAACAGGTTCCTTTGGCTGGCAGAGCGGCAGGTGACGGCTGAGGCATAACACAGCCGCTCGCCGGGCAGAACGGATCGGTTACGGTAGACGGTATCTTGACAGGCAACGCTGACGTGCCCACGAGGCAGGTAGTTGTTCCTGCTGGCCAGTTGACAGACTGGATGGACGGAGCGCAGAGCTCGCCGCCATTCAGAACGAAAGTATTATTGCTGACGACACCGCACTGTAAGTCCACGGCGGAAACTGTTAACGTAAAAGGACTATTCGCAGCTGTGTCGAGACCATAAAGGCAGTTGATACCGCCCTCCGCCACTGCCGTGGCGGACAAATGCGGCGCTGTCGCGCCGAATATCTTTGAAAAGAAAGTGGGCACCGCCGTATCCGTAACCGTAGCTTGGACGTAGTTCCCGGCGGCACCCGCATATGGGCCGGTGGTCGGCGGTTTGGACATCGTCACTGTTATTCCGCCGCCATTGGTAAAACCATTCTCTGCGGACGCAGCCTGGCCCGCAACGGAATAGTCACCGTAGGTGAAATCCATTGCACCTGCGATCGCGGCGGCATCGGCGGCCGTTTGGAGCTGGCGTCGAAGGAAGCGATAGTATCCAAAATCTATGGCGAAGCCGAGAAACCCGATTAGAACAACCATCACCAAAGCGACCAATACCAAGGATTGTCCGGCTTCTTGACGCCTTTTCATCGGCAACTCCTCCATGATGGCCTCAGCCAGACGCACAGAGGCGTTGCTGCGGACGCCACCACCACAACTCGGTCCGATTCGCCTTTGCGACTCATAACGCGCCCTTCGTGACATGCCGCGCGCTGGAAGATGGCGCGAGAGGTGAAAGATTTTGGCAATAAGTGCGTAATTGTTTTCTCAATGGATACAGCCCCAGCAACCGGCTGTCCCCATTTGTGAACACCCTTCAGTCGTTTTCGCGATGCCTAAAATCACTGATCGCGCTAACATAGCTATTTCTCAGAGCTTACAGCTGGCGATCAAATCGTGTGTTTCGCTATTTCGCGCCTAACCTAAAGCGGTTGCTGATCTCTCTTTTAGCAGCAATTTTTGTTCCTAATCAGAGCGGACTTGCATGGTGTGCTCGCAGTCGACGTCAAACGACTGAAACATGAGGAAGCTCTAGTAGTACTGATATCTATGCCAGATTGAGACCTCGTGATCTTTCCGAACGCGAGAGAAGCGAAAGCGTCCAGCACTTATGTGGAGGGACCAGCGACCTAATCTCCGCGAGAATTTTTTGGCGGGCCGGCGGCGGAGTGAATCGCGGCCGTGAGCGCATCCACGTATCCTTCCTCGGGGAAGCCCGCGACGCGGAAAACAGTCTTTCCGTCGCGATCGAGAATGATCACGGTGGGGAACGCGTCAACGCCGAGGTAATCCGTCAGGCCGTTCGAATAAGCAAGGGGCAGCTCCCACTTCACTCGGTCGAGAAAGCGGGGCACCAAAGTTTCGTCCTCGTCGGAATTCACTCCGAGGAAGGCGACATCCAGATTCGCAGCATATTTTTTCGCCATGTTACCGAGGATTGGCTCGAGGATATAACACGGACTGCACCACGTAGCCCAGAAACTCAGCACCACGACTTTGCCTTTGAGCGGCGCGAGGGGAAGCGGGCTGCCGTCAAGCTGGCGCAGCACAAAATCGAAGACATTCTTTGCGCCCTTGTTGGGATTGGCCGCGGCGTTTGCTGCATCGGCGGAAACAGGAACATGTCCGTAGGCGGCCAGCACCGCGTCTCCCAATCCTTGCATGTTGCCGTGAGCCTGCCGCCACGCGCTCTTGAGACGCGTCAGCACGTCCGCGCGATCCACCTTCACCGGGCCCGCGTCGGGCAACACCAACGCAAGAGTGTACTGGTCGGCGGCGCCAGTCCAATCGCGACGCGATTCGGCAATGTCGCCCAGGGCTTTTGCGGCCGCGGGATTCGGCATCGTGTTGAAGCTGGACTGATAGTCCTTAGCCGCGACATCGTCCGTTTTCTGGTCGTGCTCGATATCTCCGCGCACGTTGAAGAGCGCCATCAGCAATTTGTCGTGTTGGCTCTTCCAATCGGCGAGCGAAAGCCGCTCTGGACGCTGTTCAGGCGAAAGTTTTTGTATGCTTTCAAGCACGGTACTGACGTAGAGGTTCGCGCGCGCGAGACTCTCGGCGTCGCCGCGCTGCTGCAGCAAGGTGACCGCAGTCATCAGTGTTTGCGAATCCTCGGGCTGCATGACGATTAGCTTCTCGGCGTAGTCGAGGACGCAGGCGTCGTTGCGGATCTGCTGGCAGGACTGCAGCAGCGCGTGATAGACCGTGGCCTGTCTCGGTGAATTGGGGAAGCGCTTCAAGTAGTCTTGCAAATTGCGTACGACTTTCGCGTAATCGTTGTTCGCATCGTTGATAGCCTTCTCGAGTTCTTTGTCCGGATCGGCACTAGCGGAGGTCTGCGGATTTGTTGCAGCAGGTCCGGGCGCGGAAGTGTTTTCCGGCGCGGGAGTCTGCGTCGTGGAATTTTGTTGCGCTGGAGCTTGTGCGTACCCGCGGGGACTTGCAATCACGAAACACGCGGCCAGGAAACATGCAATCGGGAATCGCATGGTAAATTTATTTCGCCGCCTGGAATTCACTCGCCGCGACAAGTGTCGCGAGAGGTCGGTCCCCCGACAAAATGCGCGGGTTTATCAGGGAGCCTACTGTCACGTGTGCGCGATGCTGCTGGCTCGGAGTGAGCACGGCCGCAACTACCGCCCAGGGCGACGTGGCGGTGCCACTGGTAGTGAAGGTCCAGGACATCGAGGGATTCACGGCAATGCTGAAACTCGCAGCGTCTTGCACGTGACTGCCAGAACTTGAATTGTCGTCTATATCCGCTAAGGCTGTGTTTCCCGATGTGACGGTGATTTGAGTGCCGCTAAAATTTTTCGCGAGGGAAACGTTGCCAAACACCAAATTGTTGGCTGCGCTGGTCACCGCGAGAGAGGCAGTGGAAGTTCCCGTGGAATTATTCGTTTGGCTCGACGACGCGCCACCGGAAGTGACACCTAATACTCCAAAGTACGATACCGAGCTTCCAGCGATGGTGGTCTTGAGCGAACTGTTAGTTGTAATCGTGATCGTCCCACTTCCCACAGGGGGATTGAGCAGATACCAAACTTCGCTGCGTACGAAAAATGTCCCGGACGCGCCCGTGCCGCAGGAGCCGCCGGAATTATCTTCGGTGGCTTTCAAGCACGTCAGGCTGCTTGAACCATAAGTGATCGTGTTCACGTACACATTTCCGTTGGGACTGTTGTTGAATTCGCTCAAAGAAACGCCCACGAGCAGGATTCTGCTGTTGCCTGAGCCGATCGTGTGAGACCACGCCAGAGTCGCGCTGGTGCCGCCGGAACTTGGCAAGCAGTTTGAACCTGAGCTGCCGCTCGTAGCGGTAGCGCAGTCGGCCTTGCTGTCCAAATTAATCGCGGCCTGTGACGAGGCGGCGTAAAATGCCACAGCCAGCAGGAAAAGAGAGCATCGAAGAAGTTGAAGGTGGGAAATCCGGCACATAAATCCTGCGGATGGCAACTGGGCGCGCTCAGGTCCGAGAGCAGGTATCCGGTCCACCGCTAATTGATTAATCACCTCAATTTTAGTGCGGTTATTCGGTCCGCTTCGAAAGAATAGCGGCATTTCCGGACCCTCGGCCATCTTCCGCGCGATCTTGTGTGCTGGAAACCAACACCGGTTTGGTCATCTGGAAATCGCCGCTAGGCATGCGCAGGAAACCGATGATTACCTGGCCGCGGCGTCCACCAGTGGGGGGAGTGTAAGTAATAAGTAGGTTAAAGCTGTCCCCGTAGATCGTGCACGTGGGCGTGTTTAGAGCATCAGTGGCTGTTGAAGGATTGAGATCGAAACGCAGCGTAATGCCCGTGGATGACGCCGTAAAACCGGTGTTTACGATCACAGCGGTCCCGGGGCCGTGAGTCACGCCCGAATCGCCTAATACAGACACATCTGCGAACAACGGAGCGGATGTGATCTCGGTCGTGTTCGCCGAATTATAAATATGCATTCCTGCCGTCACTGTCGTTCCACAGCCAGCTCCGGCAGCAGTGTTCATGTCCCACCAGGAACCCTGCACGGAAACAACCATCGCGCCGGCAGGAACTCCAATCGTCTGCCAGGTGTAACCGCTCGGGTTGTGGTAATAACCGGTCATCGTGCCAGCGCTGGAAAAGCCGTTTGTGGTGTAAAAGGCCGATACGCAAGGGGCAACCTGGCAATCGGTGGCAGTGGTGATGTTGTTACTGCTGCCCGTGGCAGGTGAACAAGTTTGCCCAAGTGTTTGCGTCGTGCAAGTAAGTTGGGTGTATGTCCACCCATGTCCTGTGTTGAATGGCTCTGTATAGTTGTCCGTTGGCTGCACGATGTTGAAGGTGCTGCTGGTGGCGCTTGTCAAGGGGGAACTGGAAGCCGTCAGAGTGTAGCCATTTGCAATTCTGTTAATGGAGAGGTCGGGGAAGGTAGCAATACCGCTGCTGGCAGTTTGCGTTAAGGTTCCATTCAAGGAGCCATTGCCGGGATTGGTGCCGATGGCCATGGTGATCGAAGCCGAACTATTTGTGACGACGTTTCCGCCCGCGTCTTCAACCTGCACTGTAACAGCGGGAGTAATCGATTGCCCTTGACCCGTGTTCGAAGGCTGTGTGCCAAAGACCAATTGCATCGGCGCTCCGTAGACGGTCAATGTCGCTGTGGCGTTGCCCCCAGCGTAGCCGACGTTAGTCGCAGTCACGTTTCCAGTCGTGTTGGTATAGGTGCCGGACGTGGAGGCCGTGATGCTAACGGATACGGCGCAGGTGGCACCGGCCGCGAGACTGCCGCCGCTCAAGCTTATGGTGGTAGCGTTTGCTGGCGCGGAGAATGTCCCTCCGCAAGTGTTAGTGGCGGCGGGTGTCCCAGCGACCTTCATCCCGGAAGGAAGGGGATCGCTCACGGCGACGCCGGTGAGTGTGGAAACATCCGCCGCCAAAGCAGTGAGTGTAAGTGTCAAGGTGGAGGTGGCAGCCGGCGCAATGTTCGCAGGCGCAAAGACCTTGGTAATCGAGGGTGGAGCGTTTCCAGACACAACCAGGGTGGAGCCTGAGCTAGCGGCGAGGTTGCCGCTACTGCAGCCGCCTCCCGTGCTGTTCGAGACTTCAACGTTAAAGGGAGTCATGCTTGGCGGCGTATCCGAAAAGGTGGTAATGGTCAGGGTAGATGATGTGCTGCCGCTTGAGACCGTCGCGGGATTAAACGTAGCGGTCGTATCGGGACTCGGCGGTGTCCAGACCATCTGCAGAGGGTTCGAAACACAGTTAAGCCCAGCGCCAGTCCACGTAGTGGAGATCGAGTATGTCGCGGAGCTGCCCTGAACAATAGTGCCGGGAGTTTGCGCTCCCACAGTTACCGTGTCGATTACCGCCGTGGCCACCACGAATGTGGAGGCAGGGCTGCTGGTGACCGAACCTGTCCCGCACGTGCCGACACCACCAGTGGAAGTCGCGGTCACGGTAAAGCTAGTTGATCCTGTCGGCGTCGAACCAGTGCTGGAAATGGTCAGGGTTGTTGACGTGCTGCTGTTCGATACGGTCGTAGGACTGAACGCAGCCGTCTCGCCGGCGGCTGGCGTCCAGTTGATCGTGAGAGGCACCGAAGTGCATGTACCTGGCCCCGTCCACGTAGTGGTTATCGCATAAGTCGCGGATTGTCCCGGCCCGACGTTGCCAGGGGTTTCCGCTCCCACACTGACTGCCGTAACGGTCGAGATCGCTGAAACCGTCAAGGTGGCTGTGGCCGTCGTGCCAGTGCCGCCATTGGTGGAAGTCACAGCGCCAGTCGTGTTGGCGTACGTGTTCCCGACCGCAGACGTGACGTTTACCTTAATCACGCAAGGCGTGGCGACCGCGACGGTCGCTCCAGTGATACTCACCACGCCCGTTCCCGCAGTCGCCGTGAAGGTGGCGCCGGTGCATCCGACGTCGCTGGCGCCATTTGGACTCGATATCACAAGACCGCTCGGGAACGTATCGGAGATGGCCACGCCGGTGAGGCTCACGGTGTCTGGATTGGTGATCGTAATAGTCAAGAGTGAGTTGGTGCCGGTGTTGATGCTAGTGGGCGTGAACGTCTTGCTCACCGTCGGGGGATTGTTAACAATCAGATTCGCGCTAGCCGTCAATCCCGTTCCGCCGTTCGTGGAACTCACAGTGCCGGTGGTGTTGGTGGCAGTGCCCGCGGTCGTGTCCGTAACGCTGGCGGTGATGGTGCAACTCGAGTTGGTGGGGATGGATGCGCCACTCAAGCTCACAATGCCCGAACCAACTCCGCCTCCGGTCAAGGTACCGCCGGAACAAGTGGTCGTCGCGGCGGTGGAGAAGATGGTCATTCCAGTTGGGAAAGTATCGCTGACGGCGACGCCGGACTGAGCGACGGTGTTGGCCGCCGGGTTGGTGATGGTGATGGTCATCGTCGACGTGCCGTTGACCGGCATGCCCGCAGCGCCCGCACCGAAAGCCTTCGTAATCGTCGGTGGCGCGACGACGTTCAAAGTCGCGGTCGCGTTGGTGCCGGTGCCATAATTGGTCGAACTCACGTTGCCTGTGTTGTTCACGCTGTTGCCGGCTGTCGAGCTCGTGACACTCACCGAGACAGTACAAGTCGCGCCAGGAGTAGCGATGGAACCACCAGAAAGACTGAGGGTGCTATTGCCGGAAGCGCCGCCTGAGATCGTCCCGCCGCAGGTGTTGCTCAGGTTCGGAGTAGAAGCCACGGTCATGCCAGCGGGGAAGGTATCGGTTACGGCGATGCCGTTCATGGCACTGGAGTTGGTGGCCGGATTCGTGATGGTGTAGGCCAAGGTCGAGGTCCCGCCCGAAGGAATGCTGGCGTTCGTGAAAGACTTGGTGATCGTCGGAGGTGCAGCGACGGTCAGAGTGGCAGTGGCTGTTCCGCCGGTGCCGCCATTCGTGGCGCTGACGTTGCCGGTGGTGTTGACGTAGGAGCCGACAGCCGACGCGGTGACGGCCACGGAGACGGAGCAGCTGGTGTTGATCCCGACTGTCGCGGCTCCGCTCAAGCTGATGGTAGTGGCGCTTGCCGGTGCGGTGAATGTGCCGCCGCAGGTGTTGGTAGGCGAAGGCGTGGCTGCCACCTGCACGCCGGATGGAAGCGCATCGCTGACCGCGAGGCCCGTAAGTGCCACAGTGTTGGCGGAAGGGTTGGTGAAGGTGAGGGTCAGAGTTGAGTTCCCGCCTGGGGCAATTTCAGCGGCAGCAAAAGCCTTTGTGATCGTTGGCGGAATTTCCACAGCAATCGTGGCGTTAGCCGTCAAGCCCGTGCCGCCGTTGGTGGAACTCACAGCGCCCGTGGTATTGGACGCAACGCCCGAGGTCGTGTCCGACACGGTGGCCGTTACGGTGCAACTCCCACTCGCGGGGATGGTAGCGCCGTTCAGGACAATTGAGGTGGAAGTTGAAGACGCGACCGACCCGCTGGTACAAATGGTTGACACTCCGGTTTGAGTCATCCCTGATGGCAGGTTATCGGTGACGGCGACGCCGGTCAGAGCCACCGTATTAATTGCTGGGTTCGAAATCGTGAGTGTCAGCGTCGTTGTTCCTGTGTTTTGCGCCATGCTCGCTGCGGCGAATGACTTTGTAATTGTCGGAGGCGCCATTACAGTCAAGGTAGCTGAAGCCGTACCTCCCGTGCCTCCGTTGGTTGAGCTGACGGCGCCGGTTGTATTGGTCGAGGTGCCTGCCGTGCTGGATGTGACCGTCGCGGTGACCGTGCAGCTTCCGCTCGGAGCGATCGACCCTCCTGTTAATTTTATTGAAGTGGAGGTTGAGGTCGCTACGGACCCGCTGGTGCAGGTCGTAGCCACGCCGGTCTGAGTCATGCCGGCGGGCAAGTTATCGGTGACGGCCACACCAGTCTGCGTGATAGAGGCGGACGGATTCGTGATGGTCAAAGTCAGGGAGGTCGACCCGCCCGAGGGAATCGAAGCGGCGCCGAAGGACTTGCTGATCGATGGGGGCACGGTGACGGTCAAAGTGGCGGAGGCGGAGGTACCGCTGCCGCCGTTGGAGGAAGTCACGTTGTTGGTGGTGTTGGCGTAACTGCCAGCGGTGGCGGAATCGACGTTGACGGATATGGCGCAGTTAGAGCCGTTAGCGATCGAGCCGCCGCTGAGAGTGATCGAAGTGGCGTTAGCGGTGGGCGCGAAAGTTCCGCCGCAGGTATTGGTGGCGCCCGGCGTACCGGCCACAACGAGGCCGCTGGGGAAATTGTCCACGACGCCGACGCCTGTGAGAGCGATGGTGTTGGAGGCGGGGTTGGTGATAGCGATGGTCAGGACCGAGTTGGTGTTGACCGGCACGCTCGTTGGGGCGAAAGCCTTGGTGATGGTCGGGGGCGCGACGACAACTAAAGTGGCTGAGGCGGTGGTGCCGGTGCCGCCGTTGGTGGAGCTCACGGTGCCGGTGGTGTTGACGTTATTGCCAGCCGTCGATGGCGTGACCGTGGCGGTGACAGTGCAGGTACCGCTCGCGGCGATGGACGCACCGCTAAGGACGATCGACGTGGTTGTGGAAGTAGCGACGGAGCCGCCGGTGCAGTTGGTGGCGACGCCGGTCTGCGTCATGCCGGAAGGCAAGCCATCGGTGAAACCGACGCCTGTCACGGTTGTCGAGGTGTTGGGGTTGGTGAGCGTGATCGTTAAGCCCGAAGTGCCGCCTAGCGCAATTGTGGCGGGACTGAAGGCTTTGGCGATGGTCGGGGGGGCGGTGCCGCCCTTGAAAGTAACGATGGCAGCGGCCCAATCGTCAATGTCGCCGGTGGGAGCCCAAGATCCAGTGGCGGTGAAGGCGCCTGTAGCGCTCACGATCTGGAATTCGGGGTATGTACCCCATTCGTTGTTGGCGGCACTGTTGGTCAAGGCGGTATAGCCCGTGCCGGCAGTGAAGGTTGGCGGGCCGTTGGAGATATCGAGCCCGAGTGCTACGAAAACCAGTTCGTTGGCCACAGTTGTCGTGCCTGTCGGCCCGACCGTGGCATTTGCTCCCGCAGTGGTGCTTGTTTTGGTGGCCGTCTGGTCAACCGGAGAGGTAGCCAAGCCGCTGACCTGGAAGGCGCTGGCGTAGACCTGCCTTCTGCTGCTGCTAAGAGTCATCGTGATGCTGTTACCGGTGGTGAGGGCCGTGGTTACTGGCGCCCAAAAAACGATGGTACGCGTTTGGTTCCCATTGATGACGTTAGCCGCCTGGGCGTACGTGTTTGCGTGGGTATCAGTCGCGGTTACGGTCGTGCCGCCGCTGGTGTCATCAAATGTAAGGGAAACAATTACGGTATTGCCCACGGCGACGCCGGCGGTCACGCTGATGGTCTGGGTCGCCGTGTTCGTGCCGTTGTCGGCTAAGGTGCCGACTGAAGTCGGCGTGCCGATGGCGTCTTTGAAGGTGAAAGGCGCGGCGCGATCGCCCGTGGATCCTACGGCCTGGACGTGGAAAATAACGCCCAGGTCGCTCCGCTGCACGACATAATCGGAAATTTTGAAATTGCCGGAGGCGTCGGAGATGCCTGCCAAGGTGAGCGGGGCATGCGTCTCCGGAGTAACGCTGAGGACGACGGTGACCAACTCGTTGGGAGCGAAGCCGGAGCCGGTGAGAGTGACGATGTCGCCAGGAGCGTATTCGGGCCTGTCGCTGGTGATGGTTGCGCCATTGTTGGCTGAGGGGAGAGCGCCTGGAGACTGACCTGCCGCCGGCGGAGTAAGCGCAGCAGCAAGACACATGATGAGAAATATGGATGCGATGACGGTGAGTAGTCGTTTCATGGTTTCAGCGTTGCCCCCGTGAAACGGCATGCGGAACGATCGCTGAAATTTTCACCAAATGTGGATGGTGGCCGCCGCGTGACCGGCGGCAACCGTCAGCTACAGAGCTCTCGCGAAACCTACTTAATTCGCAACTCATCGGTTCGCTCCGTAACCTAGTTCACCGTTCCCGCGAAGCAGACAGTGATGCGGGTCGGGCTGCCGCTGACGATGGAATTGATCAGGAAATCGACCGTGTCGTTTGCGTTTAGGGTCGATGTTGAGAACGTTCCCGTCGAAGTCGTAGTGGTGCAAGCCGAATTAGCAGCCGCGAAGTTGCCCGTGGCTCCGTTGCGGTTCAAGGCGACGTTGACCGTTCCGGTGTTCGTCTGGCATGACCACGACGTAGCCGTCATCGATCCAATCATGTTGATGAAGAAGCTCTTCTGGCTATCGTTGGTCGTAAGCACCGGCGCGGTGGTGGTGTTGTCCGAACCCGCGATGTAGCAGATCGTGCGCGGAGCGTTCAGGGTCTGCGAGACGCCAGCAACTCCGGCCTTGAGTGTTCCGGTGGTGGAGTTGAAGGCGATTGCGCCGTTAGCCGTCGGTGCTGCGCCGGCGATTACAGGGACGACGAGGGCGTTCGCGGACGAGTCGTTGGCCAAGCTGAGCGTGGACGAACCGCTGAAGGTTAACGATCCGCCCGTCCCCATGGTAAGAGCCGTGGCGTTCGTGCCGGTGGTAACACCGCTAAACGGAACGCTGGACGCGCTGGCAGCAGTGGTCGCCGTTGCCGCGGTTGTTGCCGTGGCTGCGTTGCCGGTGATATTGATTCCGGCGATGCCTGCGCTGATATTTGCCGGGTTCAGGCTGGTCAAGCCCGCACCATTGCCCGTAAAGCTGTTGGCAGTGATGGAGCCGCTGAAGACGTTGCTTGCCGCGCCCAGTTCCGGAACCACAGTGGGATCTATGCTGATTGTACCCGTGGTGGTAATCGGTCCGCCGGTCAAGCCGGTACCGGTTGCTACGTTTGTTACTGTGCCCGAGCTGGCGCCGGGGAAGGTCTGGCCGTGAGCGAAGGTGATCTGGCCGTTGGAGGCAATCGTCAAGCCGCTGTCAGCGATCGAATTGCCGCCGGAGCCTGTTTGCAGATCCAACTGGCCGGAGCTATTGACCAACCACTGGAACGCAGTGGGGTGGTTGCTGGCATCGGAACCTGCCAACTGCAAAGCCTGAGATGCTGACGCGCCCGATCCGCTGGTAACTGCAGGCAGAATCACCGAGCCACCGATCGTTTGGTTGCCGGTGAAGGTGTTGCCGCCCGCCAGGTTGGCCTTGAGCAGTTCGGCTGCTTGGGCTCGGGTCATCTCCGCCGTGATATTGCTCTGCAGCGTGGTCTCCGCTCCCGTCGCTCGAGATGTTTCCGCCGAGATCGTAATGCCCAGCGCTAGTTCCGCTGCGCCCGCTCGCGTCACTTCTCCCGCCAGGTTCGTGGTGAGCGTGGCTTCGGCTGCTTCCGCACGGGTCGTCTCTGCCGCTACGGAGTTGTTGGAAGAGGTCACATCACTCAAGAAGGCCAGTTCCTGCACCGCACTCGAGGTATCCACGAACTGAATGTGCTTGTCTCCGCCGGTGATCAAGAACACGTCACCCGCTAGAGGCGTTTGGGGCGCTACGCCAGCCGGCAGGTTGATCGAAGCATAGCCCGTTGCTGAAGCCGCCAGGATCTGCTCGCCGGTGGTGAAGGTGTTGCCGCCNNACTCAAGAAGGCCAGTTCCTGCGGCGTGCTGGTCTTGTCCAGGAACTGCACGTGAATGTCGTTCGTGGTCAACCACACGTCACCCAAGATCGGGCTGATGGGTGGAGGGCCAGAGTTGGGAATGTTTAGAGAGGCAGCGCCTCCAGAGGCAGCAGCGAAAGTTTGCTTGCCCGAGAAAGTGTTGGCGCCCAGTGTTGCTGCGGTTCCCGCGATCTTGGCCGGCGCGATAGTGCCGTCCGTTATGTTGCTATTGCTGACCGTGCCCACTGTCAAGCTTGGGTTCTGTCCGCCAGTAGAGTTGATGGTGCCATCGCCCCCAGTTACGGACAACACGCCCCCATTGGCGACTGTCGGAGTGCTGGCCGTACCCCCAACGAGGATGCCCGCTCCGGGTGAAACGGCAAGCACGCCGGTATTGGCAATAGCGTTTCCGGTGATCGAAATCCCATTTCCTGGCGTGTACGTTCCGGCAGCTCCAGTCGGGCCTGTCATGCCTTCCTGAGCGAGAACCGACCAGAAGGTTGGCGCAGTGTCGGGCTCGTTGCCGGTGTTGCTGCTCTGCAATGAAATATAGGACGAGCCGTTATAGCTCACTCCATCGTTTGAATTGTAATTTGTGCCCGCATTCCAAACATTTCGCCAAGTCACACCGATTGGACCCGTCGGGCCAGTTGGGCCTGAAGCTCCAGTGCCTCCGGTCGGACCTGTCAATCCTTGCGATCCGATTGCACCTGTCGAACCTGTAGCTCCTGTTAGCCCTTGAATTCCTTGTGCTCCCGTCGGACCGGTCAATCCTTGAGATCCGGTCGGGCCTGTCGGACCTACTGCGCCTGTGATTCCGACCGCCCCAACCGAGCCTGTGGGACCGGCGGCGCCTTGTTCCGCTAAGTATCCCCAATCCGCTGTATCGACATCAGGAGTGGAAGTGCCGCCATTCGCGTGGTATGCAGTATAGGAAGAACCGTTGTAGTAGACGACATCGTCAACTGCGTAGCTCGTGTTCGACTGGAAATTTCCGCGCCAATTCAAGCCAGCTGCACCGGTAGCTCCGGTTGGGCCCGTAGCGCCGTTCAAGCCATTACCACCAGCGATTCCTTGCGGCCCAGTCGGTCCTGTCGCACCATTTGTTCCATTTGTACCTGTGGGGCCTGCCGGACCCGCTACGCCAGCAACGCCAGTTGGCCCTGTTGGACCAGTCACGCCTGTTGCGCCAGCAACGCCCGTCGATCCCGTCGCGCCCGCTGCGCCTTGTTGTGCCATTAGGGACCAGAAAGTTGGAGTCGTGCTCGGCTGATTGTTCTTGTTGTTGTCCATAAGCGAAACGTACGCCGACCCGTTATAGAAAATGGCGTCGTTCGCGTCATATGTGGCGGCCTGATTCCAATCTCCCAGCCAATTCAAACCTTCGCCCGCCTCGCCAGTTGGACCTGTAGCTCCCGTCGCGCCATTCAAGCCGTTGGCGCCAGCGATTCCTTGCGGGCCAGTTGCGCCATTGGCTCCGTTTGAACCATTGGTTCCATTTGTGCCTGCTACGCCTTGCGGACCGGTTGGCCCGATTGCGCCCGTCGCTCCATTCGTTCCGTTTGTACCGGCAACGCCGGTGGCGCCCGTTGAGCCGGTGACGCCGGTCGGCCCAGTTACACCAGCAAGCCCGGTCGCCCCATTGGCGCCTTCTTGTGCCAACAGTTCCCATGCCGAACTGCTTCCCGGAACTTGACTCGAGGTCGCGCCAGTGGGTGAAACGTAAGCTGATCCCTGATAGAAGACAGCGGCATCCGCGGTGTATGCTTGGCCGGTGACGTAGTTACCTTGCCAGTCCAGGCCTGTCGCACCAGTGGCGCCGGTAGCTCCAGTCGTTCCGTTCGCGCCATTAGCGCCAGCAATTCCTTGCGACCCTGTGGGCCCGGTTGCACCGGCGATCCCTTGAGATCCGGTTGGACCGGTCGCACCATTGGATCCGTTCGTTCCTGCAACGCCGGTTGCACCCGTCGGTCCGGTCACGCCCGTCGGACCAGTTGAACCAGTGACGCCTTTGGCGCCTGCGACTCCCGTCGGTCCAGTTGGACCAGTCGCGCCATTCGTTCCATTTGTTCCCGCAACGCCCGTTGCGCCAGTGAAGCCGGTCGGACCAGTAACGCCTGTTGGACCCGTGGAACCCGTGGCACCTTTCGCGCCAGACACACCCGCAGCGCCAGTTGCCCCAG
>PKXT01000361.1 GCA_003133505.1 Acidobacteriota bacterium | reverse complement strand
TCCCCATCGAATTTTATGGACGTTGGGACTGGCTGGCGCTCTGCTGACTTCGTTCTATATGTTTCGTTTGCTCTTTCTCACTTTTCACGGCCAGCCGCGTTACGATGAACAGACCGTACACGTTCACGAATCTCCCTCCAGCATGATTGGCCCGCTGGTAATCCTGGCGATTTTTTCGGTTGGTGGCGGCTGGTGGGCTTTGCCGAAGTTATTCGGCGGCCGCGATTATTTCTCCGATTTCCTCAGCCCCGTTTTCAGCGCATCCCAGCGGCTGATGGCCGCCACGCAGGGCGCGGGCGTCGCCGAGGAAGTGGGCACGAATTTTGCCACGGACCTTCTGCGCGTTTTCTGGCAGCCCGCGGTTGCCGCCGCGCTGCTCGGATTACTGATCGCTTGGTGGTTTTATATCGCCCGCCCTGACACGCCTCGGCGTTTGGCGGACGCCATGCGCGGCCCTTACAAGTTGCTGCTTCACAAATACTATGTGGATGGAATTTACGGCGCGGTTATCGTCAGCCCGCTGCTTTGGATTTCTAGGAATGTGCTCTGGCACACGGTGGATGAACGCGTGCTCGACGGAATGGTGAATGGCACCGGCTCTGCCGCCCGCGCCGCGGGAGGCCAGTTGCGCCGCCTGCAATCCGGCAACGCGCGTAGTTATGCAACATTGGTGGTTATCGGCGCGGTTGCGGTCTTAACTCTTTTCATCTGGACCATGGTGAGACAGTGACTCTGCCTCATAATTTTCTGCTCTCCTCGCTGATTTTGCTGCCCCTGCTCGGCGTTGCGGGACTGTTGCTTCTTCATCGCGAAGATCACGCCTGGATTCGCGGCCTGGCGCTGGCCTGTTCCGCGTTTGAATTTGGCGCTTCGTTGCTTTTGCTTCGCGGATTTCACCGCGACGCTGCCGGCTACCAGTTCGTCGAGCTTCGCCGCTGGATCACCGTGCCGCCTATCCACTACCACATGGGCGTGGATGGCATCAGCCTGTTTCTGGTTTTGCTCACCACCTTCCTCACGCCGCTGGCGATTGTGGCNNATGAAGGAATTTTTCGTCATGCTGCTGATTCTGGAAGCGGCGATGATCGGCACATTTTGCGCGCTCGATTTATTTCTCTTCTTTCTTTTCTGGGAAGCGACTCTAATTCCCATGTATTTCCTGATTGGCATCTGGGGACACGATCGCCGCCTCTACGCGGCAATGAAATTTATTTTGTACACCATGTTTGGCTCAATTGTGATGCTGGTGGCCATCATCTGGCTCTACAACGTCACTGGAACGTTCGACCTGCCGGAAATTCAATTCCGTCTGCAGGCTGGCCTGGCTGCCTATTTCAGTTGGCGGACGGAAATGCTGATGTTCCTGGCATTTTTTCTGGCCTTCGCAATTAAAGTTCCGCTGTTTCCGCTGCATACCTGGTTGCCCGACGCGCACACCGAAGCGCCCACTGCCGGCTCCGTAATTCTGGCTGGGGTCATGCTTAAGATGGGTACGTACGGAATGTTGCGTTTCTGCCTGCCGCTGTTTCCCGATGCCGTTCGCGCCGCCGCGCCCGTAATCGGCGTGCTGGCCATCATTGGCATAATTTATGGCGCGCTGATCGCCATGGTGCAGCGCGATTTGAAGCGCCTGGTCGCTTACAGCTCGGTGAGCCACCTCGGCTTTGTGGTGCTGGGCATTTTTGCGTTCAATCAAATTTCCATGGATGGCGCCATTTATCAGATGCTCGCGCACGGCGTGGCCACCGGCATGTTGTTTATCGCTGTGGGGATGCTGTACGACCGGCGTCACACGCACGAGATTCGTGAATATGGCGGGGNNGGGGTCGCTACACCCATGCCCGTTCTATCGAGCTTTTTCCTTTTCGCGTGTTTTGCATCGCTGGGTCTGCCACTGCTGAACGGCTTCGTTGGGGAATTTCTAATTCTCATCGGAGTTTTCTCCGCTCATCACGCTTGGGCAAGCTGGGCCGCGTCGGGGACGGTGCTTTCGGCGATCTATTTACTGTGGGCCTATCAGCGTGTATTCCTTGGACAGGTTATCGTCGAGAAAAATAATGCGCTCTCCGATGTATCGCGCCGCGAGAAATTTATTCTGGTCACGATGGCGGCGGTGATTCTGCTCATGGGCATCGCCTCGCCGCTTTTCACCAAACCCATGGAAACCTCCACCGCCAATCTGCTGTTGCAGATGAACCCACGACGCACTTATCTGGCGCACTATATCCCCGCTCGCGGCTTGCCGCCGGCAACAGCATTAACATCCGTGAATCGTTACGCGCCGGTGCACCCCCCAAATTTAGGCAGCGTATTTATCACGGTCATCCCGAGCGCGGCGAGAGATCTGCTTTACCCTTCCTTCACGGGCCCCGCGCGCCACGCGCCATTCGACGAAGTTCACGCCAAGACATCCAATGCCTCTGCGCGCTGACATGATGGCGGACCTCTGCCGCATCGCGCCGGAACTTATCCTGTGCGTTTTTGGCATTCTGCTGGTGGCGTTGGAACCATTCGTCCCGTCAAGCAGCAAGCGGGCACTTGGGTGGCTCGCCTTTTCCGGCTCCTTGGTCGCGATCGCGTCGCTGTGGATCGTGGCGCGCCATCCTGGGCCAGCCTATGGCGGCCTGATTCAAGTGGATAACTTCAGCCTGTTTTTCCACGGCATTATTCTGGGCTCGGTGGCGGTGGTCATTCTTGGCTCGATTAACTATCTCTGCGAAGAGCGCCTGCAGCGCGGCGAATATTATGCACTGGTGCTTTTCGCCGCCGCCGGAATGGGAGTCTTGGCTGGCGCGGGCGAATTGATCACCTCGTTTCTCGGTCTGGAGATGAGCTCTATCTCCACTTACATTCTGGCGGCCTTCCGCCGCGACGCGCGCAAATCAAACGAGTCGGCCCTGAAATATTTCATCCTCGGCTCATTCGCCACGGCGTTTTTTCTGTATGGCATCGCCATGACCTATGGCGCGACAGGGACAACGCGATTCACCGGAATTGCCCAGGCGCTTTCGATTTCTGGTCCCACGCTGCTCGCCGTCCTTGGGCTGGGAATGATGCTCGTAGGGCTTGGCTTTAAGGTGGTCATCGCCCCATTTCAGATTTACGCGCCGGACGTTTACGAAGGCGCGCCCACGCCGGTGACCGCGCTGCTCGCGTCCGCGCCCAAAGTCGCCGCCTTCGCGCTGATGCTGAGGATTTTCTACGTGGCCTTTGGGCCGGTGCAGCACATCTGGTTCTGGGCGATATGGATTTCCGCCGTACTCACCATGTGCGCCGGAAACTTCGCCGCGCTGCTGCAAACCAACGTCAAGCGCATGCTGGCCTATTCTTCGATTGCCCACGCTGGGTACATTCTGGTAGCCTTCGCCGCCTCGACTGAATTGGGCATTGCCGCCGTGCTGTTCTATCTGGCTGCCTACGCGCTGATGAAGATTGGCGCGTTCACGGTCATCACGCATGTGGGCGGACGCGGTGAACGTCACCTCGAGCTTTCCGACTATGCCGGACTGGCCAAGAAACAGCCCGCCATCGCGGCCTGTTTCACGCTTTTTCTGCTTTCGTTGCTGGGACTGCCCGCTACCGGCGGATTTATGGGCAAGTTCTATGCATTTCAGGCGGGACTCGATTCTCGAATCATCTGGCTGGTGGTGATTGCGGCGCTGAATAGTATCGTGGGCGCTTACTACTATCTGCGGGTGATTCTGACTATGTATTTCAGAGAACCAGCGGGTGAATCGGGGCCTGACGCAGGCCTCGGGTCGGAGATCGAGTGGATGCCTCAGCCCGTAGCCGCGTCCATCTGGGTGGTGCTTATCATCGCCGCTCTCGGCACTTTGTACCTCGGCATTTTTCCCAGCCGCGTCATGGAATTCGCTCTCCGCTCCGCCGCCTCGCTCCGTTAACTTAAATTCTCGTAGCTCATTTTGTCATCCTGAGCGAAGCGAAGGATATGCATTTCTTCTGTAATGGAAATTCGCTGCTGGCGTAAGCATTCGGGGATTGCCACTTTTCTCGACAATTATTTCCGCTCTTTCAATACGGGTTATCGGTGATCATTTGCTTTCTGGCGTTGCCACGGTAACTTTTACAGGCCAGCGGAGCCGTCATGTTGCAAAACGGGTGGATCGCAGGAAATGCAGATCCTTCGCTGCGCGAAGGATGACGAACTATAGCGCATAGCCGATCCTCTGTATCACCCCTGTGTCGCAGCAACGTAGCGCAAAATGGAAAAGCCCGGAGGCCGTTGAATCGGCTGCCGGGCTTTTTGGTTTGGCGGCGTTGGGGCTAGACAATCGCGATTTCGAAAATATTCACGACGGCTTCGGTTTCGAAGCGCCAAGATGACTGCGATTGCAGCCCTCGTGCGCGTTAAAGCGATGAGAGGTAACTTTCCTCAGCTACTAATCCAAATCGTCTAGGCAACTTTAATGAAAATAATGGCGAACGTGTAGAGCGCCATGGATTCGATGAGCACCAGCGCCAGAATGAGCGCGAACCGAATTGGCGCTGCCGCTCCGGGATTGCGCGCCAAGCCTTCGCAGGCCGCCGCTGTGGCTTTGCCCTGGGCGAGACCGCATCCCGCCGAGGCAATCGCCATCGCGAAGCCCGAGGTAATGGCCACCCAGTTTGTCCCCACCATGGCCGGGGCGTCTCCAGCCGCCGCAAATGCCGCCGGCGTCAGCAGGGCAATCGCCAGCACCGCCAGCGTAATCACCGCAAATTTCCTCATTGATGTTTCTCCTCGTTTATAAAGTAGCCCCCTGGCNNCCCGTCATCCTCGTGCAGCCGGGATCACACAGGCGACTGATAAAGCCGTATGAATTCAAACCAGTCGCAAAATAAAATTAGTGTTCTTCGCCCACCGCGCCGGCCAGATAAATTACCGGCAGAATGGTGAACACAAAAGCCTGTACGAACGCGACGAATATGTGCAGGAGAATGAAAACCACGGCCATTACCGGAGCCACTCCACTGACGTAGCCAATGGGGCTTTGTTTGCCCAGGAAGAAAAACAGCGAGAGCGATAATCCCAGGAAAATCACATATAGCAGGTCACTCACCATCATATTGACCCAAAGACGGACAGTNNCTCACCGTTTCCACGATCACCATCAGCGGCGACATTGCCGGAATCGGACCCATAAAATGCTTGCCGTACTTAAGCGCCCCATGATGGCGAATGCCGTGCCAGTTGTAATAGAGGAAAACCACGATCGCGCAGCCCAACGGCACGGATACGCTGGCGGTAGGCGAATCGAGGGTCGGCACAACGCTGATCAGATTTGAAAGCAAAATGAACATTCCCACGCTGCCAATCAGCGGCAGATAGCGGTCGCTATCGTGTCCCACGCTTTCCTGCAATAAATCGCGCGCGCCGATGCCCATTGAATTGGTGAGCAACCCTTCCATACACTGCTGGGTCACGCCGGGATTTTCCGCGGAGATTCGGCCCCGGATCCACAAGAAGAAAACGATGGCCAGGGCAAAGACTAAAATCTCCATGCAAACGTAGGAAGGAATCGGATATTGCGGGTCGTTGGGACGGGTGTGCAACGCAGCAAGCAGCGCGGCCGCGGGCTTGCCCAGTAACCGGTTCAGCAAAACGGTGATCCAGAGTGGATGTTCAACCATCGGCTCTCACCTTGCGCTCACGTATGCCGGGGCGCACGTCCTCCGTGCGTCAATTCGGAAACGAGCTCCAGAAGAATGGCCGGTACAACCGCGAGCAGCCCCCCTAACAGAGGCAAAATAGGCAGCTTAAAGAGGGCCAGCATAACATAGGCGGCCAGCAGGAGTAAAACCAGCAACCCGAATATTTTAATGTAGGAACCGCCCGGGACGGCGCTGGGTTTTGCGCCAGCGCGCGCTTCCAGAGGTTGCGCCGCGCCCGACGCGAGATTAGCCAGCGTTCCAACCACCTGCCTCAGCAACCGGAAATTCAGCCACGATAAAAATGCTCCGGACAGCACGGCTTCGCCCGGCCGCCTTCCCATCGTGAACGTCACAATAATTGCGCCAATCAGGCCGATTACGGGGGTCCGCCATTCGATGCGCCGCTCCGCGACCGCATAACGATCCGCCTCCGTCGCAACCGGTTCACCAACTGTTGGATCAATTGGCATTTGCTCAGCAGCCATTAGCGCCGCCTTTTCGATCTTGGCGATCCAGATCGTGAATCACTCGCCAGACTCCCAAGCCGAAGCCAGCCATTCCGAATAACAGCAGAAGCCACGGTTTGGTATGCAGCGCGCGATCCAGAAAAAACCCGATCGCTCCGCCAGCGAGAATTCCGCAGACCAGAATGAACGGCATTTCCATCGCCGACGCCAGATCGCGCATGAATCCGAGCTGCTGTTTTCCCAAGGGATTCGAGGGAGGGGGGAGATTCATCGCTGGTGCATCAGGGCCAGGGGAGTCCGGTCAGTGGCCAAATGGCAGCATGGAATAGGACGCCAAACGAAGGAACGGCTCCGGATAAAGTCCCGCCCACAGTGTAACGCCCGCGGCAGCCGCAAGAGCCGCGGCTTGTCCCGGGGATACGATGGGACGCGGCGCATCGGACGGCTCGCGCACCCACATATTGGCCACCATGCGGAAGTAATAATAGACCGCCGGCAGAATGTAAAGCACCGCGATTACGGCCAGGGTGTAGTGGTGGGTTTCAATCAACGCCCAGAAAATCAAGAGCTTTCCGATAAATCCCGCGGTCGGCGGAATTCCCGCCAGCGAAAGGATGAAAATCAGCATCAGCACAGCCGCGCCCGGATTGCGTTCAATCAGGCCATTGAGGTCTTCAAGTTCATCCCCGATGATGCCCTTGCGCCGCAGCACCGTAACCACCGCGAACGCGCCGGTATTGAAAAACGCATAGGTGAGCAGATAGAAGGCCATCGCCT
>PKXT01000314.1 GCA_003133505.1 Acidobacteriota bacterium | reverse complement strand
TCGGTGCAGGCGATTTACGTGCCGGCGGACGATTACACCGATCCCGCGCCCGCCGCCACCTTCGCACATCTGGACGCCACCACCAACCTGAGCCGGCAAATCGTGGAACGCGGTATTTACCCGGCGGTGGACCCGCTGGCCAGCTTCTCGCGCATTCTGGATGTGCGCATTGTGGGCGAAGAGCACTATAACGTGGCGCGCTCGGTGAAGGGGGTGCTGCAACGCTACAAGGACTTGCAGGACATTATCGCCATCCTGGGCATGGACGAACTTTCCGAAGAGGACAAGCNNGTTCGTCGCGTCGCAGTTCACCGGCTTGGAAGGAAAGTACGTGAAGATTGCGGACACCATTCGCGGCTTTAAGGAAATTGTCGAAGGCAAACACGACAACGTGCCGGAGCAGGCATTCTACATGGTGGGGACGATAGAAGACGTCCTGGCCAAAGCGGAGATGATGAAGGTGGCCGCGTAGTCGCGTTAGCGAGACCCAGGATCAGGTCAGATTATAAATGGCGCTGCCAGAACATATCGAGCTGGAAATCGTTACGCCGGAGCGCGAGGTGCTGCACNNCGGGCAAGGACGGCTACCTGGGCGTGCTGCCGGGCCACGCGCCGCTGCTTACCGAATTGGGAGTGGGCGAGTTATCCTTCCTGAAGGGCAGCGCGACGCAGAATCTGACGGTGATTGGCGGGATCGCGGAGGTGCTGCCTTCGCGGGTGATTGTACTGGCGGAAATTTCCGAGCGTGCCAGCGAAATCGACGTTGGCCGCGCACAGTCCGCGCGCGATCGGGCCCAGACCAAGTTGAGCAAGCCGGGAACGGACCTGGATTGGGGCGCGGAAAGCTTCGCCTACGAAAAGGCACTAATCAGATTACATGTCGCCGCGCGAAAAACGGGATATTCGGGAAAAGAGTAGCATTGAGGAATGCGCAACCTGGGCTGAAATGGCCGCCGCTCCAAGGACAAGCCAGCCGGTAACGGATAATTTCCGGGACGCCGCCCACAGCCCGTCATTCTGAGCGAAGCGAAGAATCTGCTTTTCACTCCGCCACGATTCGCGCGACCGCCAGCAAGACAGGTTACGGGAAAGGAATAGCGGGGCCGTTCATGGAAGAAATCACGATTTACACCACGAGTTGGTGTTGCGATTGCCGCCGGGTCAAGCATTTTCTGAAGGACCGCGGCCTGCCCTTCCGCGAAATCAACGTGGATGAATCGGCTGAGGCCGAGGATTTGGTTATGCGCGTGAACGACGGGCGGCGCAAAGTACCCACCATCGGCGTGGATGGCCGGTATTTCTCCTGCAGCCCCTTCGATCCCCACATCCTCTCCGAAGAACTGAATATCCCGCTGAACAAGTAAGTCACGGCACGCAGCATGGCGGAACGAATTGCAAATCACCATTTTCCGCTGCCGCGCAAGGATCGCATGCCGATTCGGGGTTGCGGGCGAATATCCGTTCACTACGTCGCGAGCCAGTGAAGCGGATGTAGAATGGTTTCGTCTTCGAGTTTAAAGGGGAATTGCGATACTCATCAGTTCGCGATGGACCCACGTCGAAGGAGTGCCTTCCGTGCTACATAAGATTCATTGGTTGCTGGAAAACACGCCAGTCATAGTGATCGCGATTGTGATGTTGGCGCTAAGGGTCGCATGGCCGTTGCGCGCTCAGGCGAAGGGTACGACCGAAAAAGTGATTTATGCCTTCCATAACGGCAGCAATGGCGCGTATCCTTCGGGGGGGCTTGCCGTCGACGCTGCCGGAAACTTTTATGGAACCACGGAAGCAGGCGGCAACGCGGGTGGTTATGATGGCCTCGGTACGGTATTCGAATTGACCCCGCCAGCTTGATCCCACTGGAGCATGGACGCAAACCACGATTTATTCGTTCAGCAACACCGGCGATGGGGTCATACCACTTTCAGGAGTGATTTTGGACTCAGCCGGAAATCTGTATGGCACGACAGCCGGGAGTGGAGATGGTGACACCGTGTTTGAATTGTCACCGCCCGCCACGCCGGGAGCACCATGGACGGAAACCACACTGTACACGCTTGCTCCCGTTTCGTATCCCCACGGTCTCATATTCGACGGCCACGGAAATCTTTACGGAAAGACGGAATTCGGCGGGAAATATGGGGGCGGCAATGTATATGAGCTTTCGCCGCCGGCAATCCCCGGCGCAAGCTGGGTGGAGACCGATCTCAATGAATTCACCGGCGGCCGGGACGGCGGCGAACCCGAGGCTGGCCTCGTTTTCGACGGTAGCGGAAATCTCTATGGCACAGCAAGCGAAGGCGGAATCATCGAGGACTGCAGTGACATGGAGCAAAACATCGGCTGCGGAGTCGTTTTCGAGCTTTCGCCGAAATCGAATGGCACCTGGACTGAAACTGCGCTCTATGCTTTCACGGGCAAGGCCGATTCGTTTGGACCCGACTCCGGATTAATTTTCGACAACGCCGGCGCGCTTTACGGAACGGCGCTCCTCAGAGTGTTCCAGCTGGCACCGCCATTAAAACAAGGCGAACCGTGGACCGAGGCTACCATTCATAGTTTTCCCGATAATGAAAGCGGATCGAACCCGGTGGGCGGCCTGGTGTTCGACAAGTCCTGGAACCTTTATGGCGCCACGTACAGCTATGGCTCTTCGGGTTACGGATCGATCTACCAACTTTCGCCGCCAGCGCAGAAGGATGGCGCGTGGGTCCTCAGTACGTTGTACAGAAAAGCTGTAGGATTTAACAGCCCGTTTTTCAACGGCAGCCTGATCTTTGGGAAGTGGGGCGCTCTTTATGGCAACGTTCAGGAGACGACAGACAACTCGAATAATTATGGGAGCGTTTTCAGGATTGCCCCATGATCGGTGTGTGATCCTCGCGAACTAAAGTATCCTTTTCCTCGCATGAGAGTTAGATTCCGCAGTCTCATTCCATCGGTAGTGATGCGAATTGCGCGCGGTGTTTTCGTTGTGCGCGGACCCGTTGCCATGTCCTGCGGTTTGGTCGCCTCCTGCGTTCTCGCCACAGTGGTTTCGGCGCAGAGCGTCACGGATGGGAATTGGCCCTACTACGGGCGGGACGCAGGAGGGATGCGTTATTCGCCGCTCACGCAGATCAATCGGGAAAATGTGGCCAAGCTCAAAGTCGCGTGGGTATTTCACACCGGTGATGTTTCGGATGGCAAGAAAGGTAATCCGAGAAGCNNAGGCGACGCCCATTCTCGTGGACGGGACGCTATTCGTCACCACCGGCTTCAATCGCGTTATAGCCCTCGATCCTGAAACAGGCAAGCAGCGGTGGGCCTATGACCCGAAAATTGATCACACTTGGGATTATGGCGATGCGCTGGTCAATCGGGGCGTAGCGACATGGATAGATCCAGCGAGCATTGGACGTTTGGGAGAGCGGGCTATCGAGCCGGCGAGAAAAAAATCGGATGGGCAGATCCGGAAAACTTGTCAGCGGNNCATTTACGAAGCGACGCTGGACGCGCGCCTGATCGCTCTTGATGCGTCCACGGGCATTCCCTGCGCTGACTTCGGCAAAAATGGCGAAGTTTCGCTTCGCGACGTGGCGCGTTACTCGCCGGGGCAGTATCACATGACCTCTCCGCCAGCAGTAATTGATGATCTGGTGATTGTTGGCTCGGCCATCAATGACAACAACCGCGTGGACATGCCCAGCGGAGTGGTGAGGGCGTTCGACGCGCGGTCAGGTAAGTTGCGATGGAGCTGGGATCCGCTCCCGCCTAATTCCGAAACACCGGTGGCTGGCAACACTGCGGCAAACACATGGCGCACCGGCGCGGGCAACGCCTGGNNTGGTCCATCATGGCTGTGGATATGGAGCGCGATCTGGTTTTCGTTCCTACCGGCAGTGCCAGCCCTGACTATTATGGTGGCTTGCGGCCTGGAGACAACAAGTGGGCGAATTCCGTGGTGGCCCTGCGCGGGAAAACGGGAGAGTTCGTGTGGGGTTTTCAACTTGTCCACCACGATCTTTGGGACTATGACACTGCTTCGCCGCCATTGCTGGCAACGCTTGAGATCAAGGGGAAAAAGGTTCCCGTTGTAATTCAGGGAAACAAGACAGGATTTCTGTACGTCCTCAGCCGCGAAACGGGCAAACCGGTTTTTCCGGTGGAAGAACGTCAAGTACCGCAAAGCGACGTCCCCGGCGAGGTAACCTCGCCAACGCAACCGTTCCCGATGCGCCCGCCGCCACTGGCACCCCAGAACTTCCCGGAAGATGCAGTGTGGGGTATCACTCCTGCGGACCGGGACGCCTGCCAGAAAATAATTGCGGGATTTCGCAATGAAGACATTTTCACGCCGCCCAGCTTGCGGGGCACGCTGGTGGTTCCCGGAAACATTGGCGGGATCACCTGGAGCGGCTATGCCTTTGATCCGGAGCGAAATCTACTGCTGGTGCCCACGAACAGCCTCCCCGCGGAGGCCAAGCTCATCCCGCGGGATCAGTTCGAAGATGCGAGGCGCACCGGCCCGGACGGAGACTATGCGCGCCAGCAAGGAGCGCCTTATGGAATGTACCGGCGTTTTCTGCAGGCGCCGTCTCATCTGCCATGCGTCAAGCCGCCATGGGGGATGCTAACCGCGATTGACATGGCGGAGGGGACAATTCGATGGCAAGTGCCGCTGGGCTCGTTGCAATCCTTCGGCGGTGGCCATGAACCGGTTGAGACAGGAGCGATTGGCTTTGGCGGGCCAATCATCACCGCGAGCGGATTGGGATTCATCGCCAACACTTTCGACCCGCACATTCGCGCCTTTGACGTTGAGACAGGAAAGGAACTGTGGAAGTCCGAGCTTCCCGCAAGCGGCAATGCCACGCCAATGACCTATTACCTAAACTCGAATGGGAAACAATACCTGGTGATCGCCGCAGGTGGGCATCCCAAAATCACCGAAGAGGCTCTGAGCGACGCGCTGGTCGCTTTCACTCTGCCGTAACGGATGGTGGCGCGGCTACTCGACCCAGGCACCGCGTGCCATAACGCGATCAACGGTGAAGCACGCGGGAACAGTTGGATCTGAAGACGGCACAAGGACGACGATATCGGCGTCACCACCGGCAGC
The DNA here is from genome assembly GCA_003133505.1 of Acidobacteriota bacterium. Lineage (GTDB taxonomy): Bacteria > Acidobacteriota > Terriglobia > Acidiferrales > UBA7541 > PALSA-278. The sequence continues at coordinate 3,135 of PKXT01000314.1, read as the reverse complement.
GAGCGAACCCTTCGACGAAAGGCCAAGGCGGGCGGCGGGTTGGGAAGAGGCCATGGCCCAAGCCTGGGCCAAAGTAACGCTCCTGCCTGGTCGGCTGGCTCCTGCTTCCACGATTTTGCTTACGGCGCGATCCAAGGTGAGAGTGCTACCGGCGAGGCGGCCTTCGGAATCGCGGCAAACTCCACCAGTGACAGTGATGTTGAAGTTTCCGAGGCGGTAAGCGCCGTCGGGCATACCAGTGGCGGCTGTGCCGTCGCTGACCAGGACGATATTGGCCGCACCCTTGGCGGCGAGCGAAAGACGAAGGGCCGCCAGATCCACGTGCAGGCCATCGGCAATCAGCTCAGCGGTAACGCGCGAATCGGTAAGCACCGCGCCGAGCACACCGGCTTCGCGCTGGTGGAAGGGCCGCATAGCGTTAAAGACGTGGGTGGCGTGGCGCGCGCCCTGCTCGATGGCGGCCGCCGCGACGGCATAGGTGGCATCGGTGTGGCCGAGGGAAACGATGAGTCCATCGGCAATGGCTTGGCGGATCAGCGCGGATGCGCCGGGAAGTTCGGGCGCGAGGGTGATGATTTTGGCGTGCCCCGCGCTTGCCGTCAGCATGGCATGATAGCGCGGCAACGAAGGTTCCGTAATGTGTTCGAGAGGATGGACGCCGCGACGGGCGACGTTGATGAATGGCCCTTCCAAATGAATGCCGGCAATTTGGGCGCGTCCTGGTTGACGATTCACATCGCTTTCGATGTAGCGCGCCATGCCCGCGAGGCTATGATCTGTTTCGTGTGGTGAAGCGGTAACCGTGGTGGTAAGAAAACTGGTGGTGCCGTGACATGCGAGAGCGCGTGCGATGGTGCAAAGCGCTTCCGGCGTTGCTTCCATCACGTCATGACCACCTGCGCCATGTACATGAATATCCACGAAGCCGGGTGCCAGAATGCGGTCGCCCAAGTTTGTTTCCATGGCCTTCGCAGGCAATCGCATTGCCTCACGCGGGCCGATGCGAATGATCTTTTGATCTTCGATGAGCAGCGCGCCATCGAGAGTTTCCTCGTCAGGCGTGAACAGGCGGGAAGCACGCAGTAAGTGGGCGGGCATGGTGGCCCTCATGCTACCGGAGGCGGCGCGAATTCCCAAACACGCTTTGGGTGACCAGTTATTCAACGCCTGGCTTTGGGGCTATGGAGCTTAGTCCGCTACAATGGCGGCTGCAGGAAATGCGCGCACAATGCGCAGAGAGTCAAACGTCCGAGGGAGAGGGAATGGGATTCGACAAGAGTTACAAGGTTAAGAAAAACCAACGGCGCAAGAGAAAGTCCGCCAAAGAAAAAATGCATCTATTCGAGCAGGGAAAACTTCCACACGATAAACTGCCGTCGCTCTCCAAACGGATGCTAAGCCGCAAGCACCGCACGCAGAAAGCCGCAGCCTAGAGGTTACCTGACAAGAGCGTTCACCCAGCGCAGAATACCCGGACGAGCGATGGCCTTATTCGATGTATTTAGCGAGTGACGGACATAGCCTTGAGGATGGCGATGCGCTTTTCCAGGGGTGGATGGGTACTGAATAGCCCGCTGAACATTTGTCCACTGGTAAGAGGCGCGACGATGCAGAGCGCCGAGGTGGTGGGCGAGATGTTNNTCCCACCATTTGCGCGCCGGAAGCGTCGGCCTGGTATTCGCGCTGGCGTGAAATTCCAAGCTGCAACAACAGCGCGGCAATCGGCGCGACGAAAAGCATCAGCAGCGTGGCCAGTCCACCTCCGCGGCGGTCACGAGAATTTCCGCCGTACCCTCCAAAGATCATGGCCCAGCGGCCCATGTGCGCGGCCCAGGTAATTGCGCCCGCGAGTGTGGCGGCGATGGATGACGTCAAGATATCGTAATTGCGGACGTGGGAGAGCTCATGGGCAATTACCCCTTCGAGTTCTTCGTCGTCCATCAATTCCATTAAGCCGGCGGTGACCGCTACCGACGCATGGGTGGGATTCCGTCCGGTGGCGAAGGCGTTGGGCGCGGGCTGCGGGATCAAAAACAGCTTGGGCATGGGCAGATGTGCTTTGGCGCAGAGGCGCTCCATCACCGCATAGAGGCGCGGCTCCTGTTCGCGGGTCACTGGTTGCGCGCCGCTGCTCTTCAGGGCGATGCGATCTGAGAAAAAATATGCAGTTCCGTTCATGGCCACAGCTAAAATCAGCCCGTAGGTAAGGCCAGTGCGGCCGCCGAGAGCATTCCCGCCCATAACCAATATAAGGGTCAGGCCGGTCAGCAGCAGTGTTGTCTTAATAGCTCGCATGTGAATACAACTCCTTGTCTCAATTCAGTCTATGGGTGCGTAGATGCGGCGTCAAACGTTCGCTGCCACCGGTTGCGCTTTGCGGACGAACCGCATTTCGCCGTTCTTCGGGTCGCCGTCCACGGATATGCTGTCGCCCGGCAATATCTTGCCTTCGAGGATTTGCATCGCCAGTGGGTCCTGTATCAGCCGCTGGATGGCCCGTTTCAAGGGACGCGCACCGTAAGCAGGGTCGTACCCTTCAGTCATCAGCAGATCGTGCGCTGCTGGAGTGAGATGCAGAATGATGTGCCGATCTGTTAGCTGGTTCATCACGGACTGCATTTGCAGTTCAACGATGTGTTCGAGTTGCTTTCGCGCCAGAGGATGGAACAAGACAATATCGTCCACACGATTGAGAAACTCAGGGCGAAAGACCGCGCGCAGAGCGTCCATTGCCTCCCCGCGAGCGCGCTTGGGATCTTTTTCCGAAAGATCGAAGATTGCGGCGGATCCAAGGTTGCTAGTCATCACGATGACGGTATTGCGGAAATCGACGGTACGGCCCCGGCCATCGGTCAGGCGGCCATCGTCGAGGACTTGCAGCAAAATGTTGAACACGTCGGGGTTGGCCTTTTCGATTTCGTCCAGGAGAATCACCGAGTAGGGACGGCGGCGCACGGCCTCGGTTAACTGGCCACCCTCTTCATAACCCACATATCCCGGGGGAGCGCCAATCATGCGGGAAACCGAATGCTTTTCCATGTATTCCGACATATCGAGGCGTACAATGGCCTTCTCATCATCGAAAAGAAATTCCGCGAGCGCGCGGGCTAATTCCGTCTTGCCGACGCCGGTCGG
>PKXT01000194.1 GCA_003133505.1 Acidobacteriota bacterium | reverse complement strand
AAGGAATACATCGCGCAGAAGGAGTACATCTATCCGCCCGAGCCTTCCATGAGGCTGGTGATTGACACCATCGAGTTCGGCGCCAAGCACACGCCCAAGTTTAATCCGGTTTCGGTGAGCGGCTATCACATCCGTGAGGCTGGTTCGACCGCGATTCAGGAATTGGCCTTTACCCTTCGCGACGGAATTGAATATGTGGATTGGGGCCTCCGCCGGGGAATGCAGGCTGACGATTTCGTTCCCCGCCTCTCGTTCTTTTTCAATGCTCACAACGATTTTTTCGAGGAGATTGCCAAGTATCGCGCGGCGCGGCGAATCTGGTACAAGACCATGCGCGACCGCTTTGGATCAAAGAGTGAGCGTTCGTGGGCGTTGCGCTTCCATACCCAGACTGCGGGCTGCTCCCTGACGGCTCAGCAGCCGTATAACAATGTGGTACGCACGGCGCTGCAGGCGCTTGCCGCAGTCATGGGTGGCACGCAATCTCTGCATACCAATTCACTGGATGAAGCCTGGGCGCTGCCAACTGAATTTGCCGCTACCGTCGCCTTGCGTACCCAGCAGATCATCGCGCACGAAAGCGGAGTCACCAATACCGCCGACCCGCTGGGCGGTTCCTACTTCGTCGAAGCGCTTACTGATGAAGTGGAAAGTGGCGCGTGGGAATACATCCACCGCATTGACGCACTGGGCGGAATGGTAGCTGCCATTGAGCGCGCTTATCCTCAGCGTGAGATTGCGGAGGCATCCTACAAATATCAGATGGCCGTGGATGCCAAGGAAAAGATCATCGTGGGGGTGAATGATTTTGTTTCCGAGGAAAAGCCGCTGGACATTTTGCAAATTGACGAAACTGTCGCGGTAAGGCAGGGTCAACGCCTGCGGAAGCTCCGCGCAGATCGTTCACACGATGAGGTCAGCCGTCGCCTGGCCGCGTTGCGCCATGCCGCTAAGGGCACGGATAATCTCATGCCTTTTATTTTCGACGCGGTAAAGAGTTATGCAACCCTTGGAGAAATATGCGACGCCATGCGCGAAGTCTTTGGAGTTTACGAAGAAGTGGCCATTACTTAGCCCCGCGGGCAGGAATAAAAACTGCTTCCAAGGGGCGGAGCTAACTAGCCCACCCCTTAAGAAACAGTTCACACTGCGCGAGGAATCTGCGGCTAGGCTGGACCGGATGACTCGTTGAGTATCCCGTTCACTCCGTTCGGGAAGAAGCCCCCCGCCGTCACATTGGCTACGTCGCCATATGCCAGGTAAAGCACTTGGCCGGTGGTGCGGATGGCGGCAAAGGCCTGTGCCGGATCGGCGGAAAATTAGTATTTGCCCGAGGGTGGCGGCAAAATATCCACGCTGTCGAGCGGTGGCGTGGTGACAATTCCGGCTTGAGCGATTTCCAAGCGGATGTTTCCAGCGTGGAGAGCCTCCACAGCCAGAATTCGCGCGGCATATCCAATATTGGTGGCATTTGTGAGCAAGGGGGCCGCACCCGCATAAGCGGTGACACCGATGTCTTCAAAGATACGAGAAAGGAACAGGAATTCGTTCTGGCTTCCGAAGCCGGTCATAAGCGCATCGAGATTAATCGCGGGCTTGGCAATTTGCTCCACTCCCTGGGATGCAATCAGGTTGCGCAGGTCCACGACGTGCTTGCGTTCGTCGCTGGCCAGTTCAGTGGCAACTTGCAGGGTCGTACCTGTAAGTTCGACTTGGGAGCCACCGGTGGTGGGTCCACCCATGCCCGAGCCGTTAATGGAAGTGCCCAGTTGTTCGATAGTCTTGCCGTATACGGCGACGCTGTAAAATTCCGCCTCGAGCTATTCCAGGTTCAGGGCGAACTGCAGGACGTCGGTGTTCCGTAAGATTACTGTGTATGTCCAGCCCAGAGATGCTGCGCGCCGAGCTTGCCGGTGACTTCNNCCTGCCACTCCCAGCCCCGCCAAGCCTGCTAGCTTGACGAAACTGCGGCGGTTTGTGCCGGTCGCTTGTCCCTTCTCATCCTTCATGCATGGTTGTGCTCTCCTTTAGAGTTTATTTGTGCTTATTTCCTCTTTGCGACCAGCAATGAAGTGCCCGCAGAGTAGAACCGAATCTGACCGCTATCCATCCGATGAAGCCCGTACTTCCCGAAATTACTGACTTCATTTATCGTGCCGCACCTGAATTACAGAACCAGGTGGGAGTCGAAAAAATCCCACCCGGCCCTGGGACGGGTGTTTCATTGCTGGTCAGTCCCCAGGTTTTTAGGAGTACGCCATCCTGGGAAGCATTGGATGTAAGAAGAGAAATTAAATATTGGAGATCGCCGCCTTGTGCTTGAACGCAACTTTCAACCGGAATATCATGGTGGTCATGACGAATCCATACGCGGCACATTTGGAAAATCGCGATCCCTTTGAAGTGATTGGGGCCACGCCCGGCAAACTGGAGCAATTGTCCGCTAAACTAGGCGCAAAGGGGATGGATAGGTCGCTGGCGCCCGGAAAATGGACGGGGCGCGAGATTTATTGTCATTTGGCGGATTGTGAGATCGCCTTCGCTTTTCGCATTCGTCAGGCGCTGGCGGAAGATAATCATGTCATCCAGCCGTTTGATCAAGATAGGTGGGCGCGCAACTATGCGACGTATCAGGCACCGGCGGCGCTGGCGGCGTTCTCAGCGCTTCGCCAGTGGAACATCGATTTGGTGCGGTCCGTTACGCCGCAGGCCCTAGACAAACCGCTCAGTCATCCTGAACGAGGCCCGCTCACGTTCAAAGGTCTGATTGAAACAATGGCCGGCCACGATTTGAATCATCTCGCCCAGCTTGAGACCATTGCCGGTCGTTCCGGCGCAGCGCAATAACAATCGCGTCGCCGGGCGCAATCTGCTGATGGGGAAGTGCGCCCTTGCCGCGCTCCGTTCGACAAGCTGGAGGCGCGGAAAATCATAGTGGACCTAGAGAACAGCCCAGCGCCATACCGAACGCAATGTTTCCGCCGGATGCCCCGTACGCGGCGCATGAATTTGGTGGGAGCCGTGATATCGTATTGCGGTCATGTCTGAAAAGAAAATTCGTGTATTGATTGCCAAACCGGGGCTGGATGGTCACGACCGGGGCGCAAAAATCATTGCGCGCGCTCTTCGCGATGCGGGAATGGAAGTGATCTATACAGGGTTGCGGCAAACGCCGGAGATGATTGCTTCCGCCGCGGTGCAGGAAGACGTGGATGTCATCGGGCTTTCAATTTTGTCGGGAGCACACAACACGCTCGCTCCACGATTGATGGATCTACTGCGTGAAAAAGGTATGACTGATGTGACAGTGGTGATCGGCGGCATCATTCCCGACGCCGACGTGCCCGCCCTGAAGCTAGCCGGCATCGCCGCCGTATTCCCTCCGGGTACCACCACAGCCGGAATCGTGGATTTTATTCGCCAACGCGTCCAGCCCACCACCAAGGCCTAAATCGGTAACGGCAAACGGGGACGCGGCTTTTTATTTGGCCAAACTAAGCGGCGGAATGCATACTCGCGCGGCCTTCGGACCGCGATAGCAGCGCTTTGATTCGGGCGGCCAGGCGTCGCAGCTCAACGGGTTTGACGATATAGTCATCGGCGCCCAGCGACAGGCAACGCTCCTCCGTTTCCACTCTATCGTCGGAGGTTAAAATGATAATGGCAATTTCGCGGGTTGCCTCGCTGGCGCGAAGTTCTCGAATCAGGTCCATGCCATCGAGGCCGGGCATGCGCAAATCGCTGACCACTACCTGAGGGATTTCACGGCACGCAATTTTAAGACCCTCTTCGCCGTCGGATGCCGCGAGCACCGCGAAGCCTTCGAGTTCCAGGAAATACTTCACCACGGTAAGCACTGTCGGGCTGTCTTCCACGAGCAAGGCGCAGGAGGTGCGGAGGGCAGTGCAAAGTCCGGCAACAATGGAGCGAGGGCGGCATGTGCGGATTCCTCGCGCGCCGCTTCACTGGTGGAGACGGCGCGGGAAACCCCATGTACGGCTCAATCCCCAGGTCCATCATCCGGGTAATCGTCGCTGGGGCGTTTATGAAGAGTGCTGAGCAGCAAGTGGCCGGTCTGGGAAGCTTCCACGGCAATGGACGCTGTTTCGCGGTCGCGAATTTCGCCGACCATNNATCGAGCGCAGGCCCGCGGCGAAGGTCACCCCGGCCTTGGTATTGATTTGCACCTGATTGATTCCGGCCAGCCGGTACTCGATGGGATCTTCAACCGTGATGATGTTATTGGTCGGGGATTGCACCCAGTTGAGCGAAGTATATAAGGTGGAGGTTTTACCGCTGCCCGTCGGACCGGTGA
>PKXT01000209.1 GCA_003133505.1 Acidobacteriota bacterium | reverse complement strand
AATGCCATCCCCGTTGAAGTCCCCCACTACGATAGACTCGGCAAGGCCACCTCCCGCCAACGCGCTGAGTGTGGATGTAGTGAACCCGCCCGATCCGTTGCCCAGCAGCACGGTTACGTTATTGCCGTTCTCGTTCGCAACTGCGAGATCCTGAATGCCATCCCCATTGAAGTCCCCCACGGTTATTGATTCCGGCTCTACACCCGTAACGGGAGATGATGCCAGGGTGAAATTGCCCGTGCCGTCCCCTAGCAGGACGGAAGCTGTGCCAGGCGTCGTGCCGTTGCAGTCGGGAATGCTTCCACACACATTGACAACTGCCAGGTCCAGTTTGCCGTCCCCATTGAAATCTCCCACGGTTATTGAAGCCGGGTATATGCCCGTCGCGGGAGATGAGGCGAGGCTGAAATTTCCCTTGCCGTCTCCTAGCAGGATGGAAATCGTGTTGCTACCGTAGTTGGCAACAGCCAGGTCCAGCTTGCCATCTCCGTTGAAGTCACCTACAGCGACTGAAAACGGAACGCTCCCTGTGGCGGGGGATGAGGCCAGACTAAAATTTCCCGTGCCGTCTCCTAGCAATATCGAAACCGTGCTGCCGCCCGAGTTTGCCACTGCGATGTCCAGCTTGCCATCCCCGTTGAAGTCACCTACGGCTACTGACGAGGGACCAGGGCCCGTAGGTGGAGACGAGGCCAAGGTGAAGTTGCCCGTGCCGTCCCCCAAAAGGATGGACACTGTGTCGCTGCCAGAGTTGGCTACTGCGATGTCCAGATTACCATCCTCGTTGAAGTCTCCCACGGTTATTGAATACGGGTATATGCCCGTAGCGGGAGACGAGGCCAGCGTGAAGTTGCCCATCCCGTCGCCTAGCAGAATGGATAAAGTATTGCTGCCGTAGTTGACAACGGCCAGGTCCAGCTTGCCATCTCCGTTGAAATCAGCCACGGCTAAGGAATGTGGGATGTTACCGGTAGAGGGGGATGAGGCTAGCCTTGTTGCGACAGACGGGGTGGAATCGGTGATGGACAAGAAGGCGACGTTTGAAGTGCCCCCGGTGGGTGCAGGACTTACCACCGTAACCGATCCCGTGCCGGCGGCGGCAATATCGGCGGCGGTGATGGAAGCCGTGAGCTGAGACCTGCTGACGAAGGTTGTGGCACGCGGGCTGCCGTTCCAGTTCACCACCGATTTGGAGACGAAGCCCGTGCCATTTACTGTCAGCGTAAACGCAGGTCCGCCCGGCGCCACAGCATCGGGCACCAGTGGCTGGTTGATCAGGGGCACAGGTTTGGTGTTCGCTATTGCGGAAGATGCCAAGCCCATAAATGCAAGCATCAATATCAGCGCCATGGAAACCCGCTCAAATCTCATAAACATTGTGACTCTCCTGTGACCCTGCTGGCCGATCGTGGCCCGATGCCTTGATGAAATTGCCAAATGAGGGGGAACTCCTGACGCTTATTATATATCTGAATGCTCGCCGTCGATGATTCTTGCGTCACCCACGCGATCCCACGCAAAACAAACGCCCCGATCCTCAACACTGAGAACCGGGGCATTTGTTTGGGTGCAAGTTTGGGTGCAGGAAAGTGGCACTCTGTTTTCCGTAAGCAATACGAAACATTGGCCTTATTGGTTTATTCCCCTATCTTCTAAGCAGATGGTTAGGGGTTCAAGTCCCTCCGGGCGCGCCATTCGACAAGATGTTCTTCGCTTACGTTTTGCACGGCAAACAGAGCGGCCGCTTCCATAATATGTGTCCAAACTCGCGCGAAGGCTGCGGGAGCATAGCGCCTTCTGTTTTCGAACTGGGCTTGACGGGCACCGCGAAAAGGTCTAAAAGAACAGCGGCCTTGCAGCAGTCAAACAGGCGGCTGCAGCCGCCGGTCATTCGAAATTCAGGAGGGAATGGAAGATGAGCGAACTTGCGGTACAAGTGAAGAAAGCTTCCACCGTGGCAATCGTCCTTTCGGTTCTGGTAATTCTGCTCGGTTTTGCCGCGATCATTGTCCCCGAAATCGCCGGGCTGGCCGTGACGCTTCTGATCGGCTGGGCCTTGCTCGTGGCCGGCATCGTTGAAATTGTCCATGCGTTTGGTTCCCGCCACGGCGGCAATTTTGCTCTGCACCTGCTGATCGGAATTCTGGACGTGGTTGTGGGCGCGTACCTGATTATCCATCCGACCGCGGCGCTGGTGACGCTCACTTTGATACTGGCCGTGGTTTTCGTGGTGGACGGAATATCCACCCTCTTCTATGGATTTCGCCTGCGGCCGCAACCTGGCTCCGGATGGCTGCTTTTTGACGGGTTGGTTTCCCTGGTACTGGGGATTCTTATCTGGTCGCACTGGCCAATGAGCTCGGTTTGGTTCATCGGCACGCTGATAGGGATTCGCTTGGTGCTGGAAGGAACCGGGCGCCTATTCGCCGCATCGGCAGTGCGTTCCGTGGTTGCGTAATCGCGAACCGCGAAAATCCCTAATCCACGATAATCTGGTTGACTCAAGAGGGAGCCGTCGAGATGCCGTCGACTGTTGCAGCAATGGTTACAGCCCTAAGCTCAGTCAAGAAATTGCTTGAGCTTGTACGTGAAGTCGAAGACCAGAAAATTAAGGCCGAAATTAACACCGCGATTGCCGATGTTCAAGAGCAATTAATTGATACTCAGCAACAGATTCTTACACTCCGGGACGAGAATAGGACTCTTCGCGAAGAAACTCTCTCGCTCAACCAGCAAATTCAACTTAACGTAGGCGTTCTCTTTCACGATGAGTCCTATTGGAAAAAGAAAAGTGATGGTTCTGAGAGCGGCCCTTATTGCCCTCTCTGTCGGGGAAACTCCCAGAAGCTCATCCGGCCTGTCCAGGATATGACGACGGCGGCGGTACTCATATCATCGTCGGTTGTAGAAATCATCAGAATGAAGTGGCTTTAAGAATTCCTCGTGTCGCATGGGGCAAAAGGCGCTGACTGCGGCTCTTGGTCAGTTCAAAGTAACGAGATGCCAAAAGTGGCGATGTGGATGACAAGTCCGTATCGGCGCTAAATGTATCTGATATGATAGCTCCCGATTTCGGCGCGTGTGCTTCCTAAAGCTCGGCCAGCGCGCGGTGTACAAGATGCACGGCAATTGCGCCTTCGCCTACAGCGGACGCTACCCGCTTTACATTACCTGCGCGGACGTCACCCACCGCAAACACCCCCGGCAGGCTCGTTTCCAGCATTTGAGGAGCGCGGGCTAGTTTCCAAGCGTGCCCTTCGGTCGCCGCATCCAAATCGCGCCCGGTAAGGATGAATCCCTTGGGGTCCATGGCGACACAGCCGCGCAACCAGTCCGTCCCTGGGGACGCTCCCGCCATAATGAATACATGCCGAATCTCGCGACTTGAAGTTTCGCCGCTGGCTTTGTCCTGCCAGGTGACGTGTTCCAGATGCGCGTCGCCATCCAGGGTCACGATTTCCGTCTTAAAGTGAACTTCAATTCCGGGATTCTCTTCGATGCGCTGAATCAAATAGCGCGACATGCTGTCGGAAAGGCGGCTTCCGCGCACCAGCATGTGGACTTTGCCGGCTGACTGGGAGAGGAATACCGCCGCCTGTCCAGCGGAATTGCCCCCTCCAACCACGATGAGATCTTCGTCTTCGCACAACTGCGATTCCATGTAAGTCGCGCCGTAATACACTCCCTGGTTTTCGAACTTTTCAAGATTGGCGATGGCCGGCTTGTTGTATTGCGCTCCGGTGGCAATCACCACCGCGCGCCCCGCGATTTTATTGCCATTATCCAGCACTACTTTGTAGGGATGTTTCCCGCATTCCAGATGCGCGACGCTGTGCGCCACCATCATTTTGGCCCCAAACTTTTCCGTCTGGGCTATGGCCCGCGCCACCAGTTCCTGGCCCGAAAGGCCCAGGGGAAAGCCCAGATAGTTTTCAATTTTGGAGCTCGATCCCGCTTGCCCTCCGGGTGTGGTGCCCTCAATCACTAGGACGTTCAACCCTTCGGAGGCCGCATATACCGCCGCTGCCAGGCCCGACGGCCCCGCGCCCACGATAATTAGATCGCGAAGCTGCGATTCGTCAACCCCGGTATTCAGCCCCAAGCAATCGGCCAATTCCTGCATCGAAGGATTTCGCATCACCGACCGGGCATTGCAGACCAGCACGGGAATTTCGTTCAAGGTCACCTCGAAGCGATCGAGAAGCTCCTGCGAAGTTTTGTCCGTGTCGAGGTCCACGTAGGTATAGGGGTGTTCATTGCGGCTCAGAAATTCGCGCAGGCGCAGGGTGTTGGCCGAGTGGCGCGAACCCATCAAAATCACGTTGCCTTGGCCGCTGTTGATGAGCTGCAGCCGCCGTAGGATGAACGCCCGCATGAAAATTTCGCTCAGTTCTGCGTCTTTGGCGACCAGCGACCGCAGGCCATCCGCACTCAGCTCCAGAAACTCGCCCGGCTCGACCACGCGGCCGCGTACCAGGGCGCGCCGCCCGGAGATCATAGGCATCTCGCCGGTAAATTCGCCGGGGCCGTGAGTTGCCACTGTGCGCTCGCCTACTAAGTCCGGCTGCACTATCACCATGGTGCCGGAGAGCAGGACGAAAAATGGCACGTTCGTGTCGCCCGGTTCAAATAGGATCTCGTCCCGATGGACGCTTCGCGGCTTGCTGCCCGGGCGCACGCGATCAATTTGAGCCGCGGTAAGAATGGGAAACGCCTGGGTTCGTGCGTCGAGCGCGCTGGGTAAAATCGGAGAAGACATTGTTCACCTCGAACGTTCAGCAGAAATCGTAGTAAACATTAGACCATGCCCGGTGAAATCGGATTCACCATTGAATTGGCGTCTCCCATAGCGTGGCCACCCTCCACTATATTGTGTTTGGTTATGGTCCGAAATTTGAATAGGTGTCTTGCGCTATTTTGGCTAGAATCTCAATGCGCGAGTTCGAGTGCCCTCGGATGACCGAAAAGACGTTGGCGGGAATCAAAGCGGTGGTGATCAATGTATTGATAGTAGCGGCCTTGATTTGGTGCTACGTTGAGGGAGCCCCGCCAAAGATTGTTCTGCTTTCAGCCGTGCCGCTGCTCGTAGTGGCAAACATCCGCATGTACCTGAATCCCCCAAAAATTCAAATTGACCACCGCCAGGACGCCGCCGCATTTGGGGACAAGCAGCAATCATAATTAAAGGAGAAAAAATCATGCGAACAATCACCACCAAAGACGGAACGCAGATTTATTACAAGGTCTGGGGCGAAGGGCAGCCGGTGGTTTTCAGCCACGGCTGGCCGCTCAACGCCGATGCTTTTGAAGACCAGATGATCTTTCTTGGCGATCACGGATTTCGCTGCATCGCCCATGATCGCCGCGGGCATGGCCGTTCCAGCCAGCCCTGGAATGGAAATGACATGGATACATACGCGGACGACCTTGCCGCTCTCGTCGAGGCTCTCGATCTGAAGAATGCTGTCCACATCGGCCATTCCACCGGCGGCGGTGAAGTCGCCCGCTACATTGGCCGCCATGGCACCAAGCGCGTCGCCAAGGCCGTTCTCATCAGTGCTGTTCCGCCCCTTATGTTGAAGACCGCCGCCAATCCCGGCGGTTTGCCCATGAAAGTGTTCGACGAGATTCGCGCCAACGTTCTTGCCGACCGCGCGCAGTTCTTCAAGGACCTTAGCGCGCCATTCTACGGCGCCAATCGCGCTGGCGCGAAGGTGTCCCAAGGTCTCCGGGATTTCTTCTGGTTGCAGGGAATGTTGGCCGGCCACAAAGCCGTCTATGACTGCATCAAGGCCTTCTCCGAAACGGATTTCACCGAAGACCTCAAACGCTTCGACGTGCCAACCCTGGTTCTCCACGGAGATGCCGACCAGATCGTGCCTATCGGCGCCGCGGGGCTTTTGTCGTCCAAGATGGTGAAGGGCGCCAAGCTGAAAATCTACCCCGGCGCGCCGCACGGCATGTGTTCCACTCTAAAGGATGAAATTAATGCGGATCTGCTCGGTTTCCTAAAGACGTAAGGGGCTGTTGCACGCCAGTAACGATGCGTCCGGGCCGAAGAGGAATCTTTGTGAGAGCGTATGGCGAGCATTGGCAATTCTCCGTGTGATCAGGCGGCCATCAAGGCCGGTGTTCCCGGGGAGACTTGCGCGGGCAGCGGCGTCTGGGTGCTCGCCGCAACCATTCTCGGCTCCAGCATGGCGTTTATTGACGGGACGGTGGTCAACGTCGCGCTCCCCGCTTTGCAGTCCAATCTGCGCGCGACCATCAGTCAGGTGCAATGGGTGGTGGAATCCTATGCCCTCGTTCTCGCCGCGCTGCTTCTTGTGGGCGGATCGCTCGGCGATCTCTACGGCCGCCGAAAGATGTTCGCGGGCGGAGTGGTTATTTTTGCGGTCGCGTCGCTGTGTTGCGGAATGGCGGGCAATATCACCCAGCTCATTCTCTTCCGGGGCCTGCAAGGCATCGGCGGTGCTCTTCTCATACCCAACAGCCTCGCCTTAATCAGTGTCTCTTTTGTTCCCGAAAAACGCGGCGCTGCCATTGGCACCTGGTCTGGTTTCACCGCGATTACGACGGCGATTGGCCCTTTGCTCGGTGGATGGCTGGTGCAGCACGCTTCATGGCGATGGGTATTCTTCATTAACCTGCCCATTGCGCTGGTGGTCGTCGCATTGGCCATCTGGCGGATACAGGAAAGTGATGCAAAAAGGGATGTCGTTCAACTAGATTGGACCGGCGCTCTTCTGATCACGATTGCTCTCGGCGGCATTGTGTATGCGTTTATTGAGTCAGCGCCGAAGGCGGGAGTAATTGGCGCGATCGCCCTCATAGCTTTCGTAATTGTGGAGGCGCGCTCGTCCTCGCCCATGCTTCCACTGGCCCTTTTTCGCTCGCGGAATTTTAGCGGAGCGAATCTATTGACGCTTTTTCTTTACGGCGCGCTGATCGGGATGCTTTTCTTTCTTCCACTGAATCTTATACAAGTGCAGGGCTACACGGCGACCGAAGCTGGCGGGGCCATGCTGCCGCTTATCATCCTGATGTTTTTATTGTCGCGCTGGTCTGGCGGACTTCTAACCCGCTACCGTGCCAGGTCGCTGCTGGTGATTGGTCCACTTATCGCAGCGGTTGGCTTCGCGCTGTTTGCGAGACCCGGCATCGGCGGCTCTTACTGGAGCACATTCTTCCCTGGCATATTTGTGCTCGGCATTGGCATGGCCATCAGCGTCGCGCCCCTTACAACAATTGTGATGAGCGCGGTCAATCAGAAACAGGCCGGCATAGCATCTGGCGTCAACA
>PKXT01000079.1 GCA_003133505.1 Acidobacteriota bacterium | reverse complement strand
GTAATTTCCAGCAGGCATCTTTCGAGGACTTGCAGGATGCGCAGGCAGCCTTGTGAAACCTCCGTCGGCTGAAGCGGATGCTCGGTGGCGAGACCGTCCAAACGCGCGACGAATTCGTTCACGCGCGGGTTGTATTTCANNTCATCGTGCAGGAGCCGAGCGGATACATGCCCAGGTCAATTGCGTAATTCCACGTGGAAAGGCGGGTGAAGTGGCGAAGCACCTCAATCTCGCTGACTTCGGGGAAACCTTCAATTTGATCGCGCAGCAGAGGGCCGCCAATTACGGTATTGGGATCGACGGCGGGCACGTCCAGCGGAGGAAGTTCGAAGGCGCGTTTGCCCGACGCCGATCGCTCGAAGATTAGAGCTTCGCTCAGGTTGACGTGCTGGCTGGCCCGGCGGCTTTTCGCGGCGGCCGATTGGGACGATGCTTCAGTGTTTGTAATCGCGTTATCCAAATTATTCCTTCCGGGAAATCCGTTCCTCTAAATATGAATTTAGACGGGCTGCGCCAAGATGCGAGTCAAAGCCGCCGCGAAATGCTCGATTTCAGCGCGGGTGGTGGTTTCGGTGGCGCAGATTACCGCGCACTTGGTTAACTCGTGATAGGGAATTCCCAGCACCAGCGGTCCGATAATTTTTCCGCGCAGCAGCGCGGAATTGATCATCCGCGCCGACCGCGGGAATTGCACCACAAATTCGTTGAAAAAGGGCCCGTTGAACCGGGCGCGCACATCGGGAATTTTCAGGAGTTCGCTCCGCAAAAATTGCGCCTTAGCCACATTATGCAAGGCCATTTCGCGCAAACCCTCTTTCCCGAGCAGGCAAAGATGAACGGTCGCGGCCAGAGCCATCAGCGCTTCGTTGGTGCAAATGTTGGAAGTGGCGCGTTCACGGCGAATGTGTTGCTCGCGTGTGGCGAGCGTGAGAACGAAGCCCCGGCGGCCTTTGGAATCGGTGGTTTCGCCCGCGAGGCGGCCGGGCATCTGGCGCACGAACTTATCTTTCGTGGCGATTACGCCGAGGAAAGGTCCACCGTAGGATGGCGCAATGCCCAGACTTTGCCCCTCGAGCGCGACAATGTCGGCATCTGCGGGCGGCTTGAGCAGCCCGAGCGAGACGGATTCCGCCACGGCGGTTATCAGCAGCGCGCCATGAGCGTGGGCAGTCTCCGCGAGCGGCGATACTTGCTCAATCACGCCAAAAAAGTTCGGCGATTGGACAACAACAGCAGCCGCGCCGTCAAGCATCTTCGCGTCTAGCGCGGAATCGTCCATCTGCCCGGTAGCGGTGTAACCGATTTCGCGAACGTCAATGCCGAGATGTTTGGCGTAAGTCGTGAGCACCTGGCGATATTCCGGATGGACGCTGCGGGCCACGACAACGTGCTGGCGTCCGGTAAGGCGCGTGGCCATCAGTACGGCTTCGGTGAGCGCGGTTGAGCCGTCATACATCGAAGCATTGGCCACGTCCTGCCCGGTTAACTGGCACATGAGGGTCTGAAATTCGAAAATGGCCTGGAGCGTGCCCTGGCTGATTTCCGCCTGATAGGGCGTATAGGAGGTGAGGAACTCGCCGCGCTGAATAATCGCATCGGTGACCACGGAGCGAAGGTGCGAATAGACGCCCGCTCCGAGAAACGATGTGTAGCCCTTGGAATTTTCCGCCGCGCGGGCGCGAAAAAATTCGATGATCTCCTGCTCGGAAAGCGGCCCCGGAAGATTCAGCGGAGCGCGCAGACGGAAGCGCTCGGGGATGGATTCAAACAGCTTCTCGATAGAATCGGCGCCGATGGCCGCCAGCATTTCCTTGCGTTCGGCAGCGCCCTTGGGGAGATAACGCATCAGGCCGGGACGTCCCTACGCCTTCTCGGCAATGTAGGCATCGTAAGCCGCCGCATCCATTAGCGCGGCTGCTTCGTCAGCATTGGACAAGCGCAATTTCACGAGCCAGGCGTCGCCGTGCGGGTCTTTATTAATTGTTTCGGGGGCGGCAGCGAGCGACTCGTTTACCTCACTAACTTCGCCGCTGACCGGAGAAAAAATATCGCTGACCGCTTTCACCGATTCCACCGAGCCCAGCGACTTACCCTGCTCGAGATGGGTCCCCACCTTCGGCAGATCCACATAGACGATGTCGCCGAGTTCTTCCTGGGCATGATCGGTAATGCCGACCGTGCCAGTGCCGCCTTCCACCAGGACCCACTCGTGTTCCTTGGTGTAACGATAGTTTTCCGGATACATGTTTATTTCGCTCGTTTGTAAAATGGAGTTTCCACGGTAACCGCATCCACGGGCTGGTTGCGGACGATGATCTGAATGGTCTTGCCGATCCGCGCCTGCCCTACAGGAAGGTAGCACAGACCGATATTCTTGCACAGCGTGGGCGAAGGCGATCCGCTGGTGACCCAACCGGCGGGCGCGCCATCGACATACACTTCGTAGCCGTCGCGCCCGATGCCGCGGCCGCACATTTCAAAGCCCACCAGGGTGCGCGACAGGCCGGTTTCCTTCTGTTTCAGGAGCACATCGCGGCCCACGAAGTCGCCCTTGTCGAGTTTGACGATCCAGCCGAGATCGGCTTCCAGCGGTGAGATGGAGGCGTCAATCTCGTGGCCGTAGAGCGCCATTTTGGCCTCCAGCCGCAGGGTGTTGCGCGCGCCCAGGCCG
>PKXT01000164.1 GCA_003133505.1 Acidobacteriota bacterium | reverse complement strand
GGCGGGGAATCGAGGTCCACGAAATCACTTTGGAAGTTGGCCTAGGCACATTTGAGCCCATTCGAACAGAAGATGTGGAAGAGCATGCGATTCATACCGAGCGTTACAACATTCCGGAAAGCACGGTTAATGCGATTGAGCGTGCACGACGTGGCGGCCGTCGCATTATAGCCGTGGGGACCACAGTGGTTCGAGCGCTGGAAGATTCGGCGGCACGCGCCGAATCGCGAGGGAACAATCCAAACGGTGCGCGCGTGGAGGGTATGCTCGCCGGGGCGGCCGAAGCCACTATTTACGTTTATCCCGGCCGACCGTTCCGTGTTGTAGATGGATTGCTGACCAACTTTCATCTGCCGCAATCGAGTCTGCTGGTCATGGTGGCAGCATTCGCGGGCCGCGAACGAATTTTGGCCGCTTACCGGCACGCCGTGGAGGTTGGCTATCGCTTTTATAGTTACGGGGATTGCATGCTGATCAGTTGAGTCCTCGTGGTTCGCTCAAGTTTGCGGTATCGTAAACGTCATTCGGCTATAATTTCCACCCGGAGGCAACATAACCCTGATGCGGCTGCTCATTCTCAGCGACATTCACGCAAACCTGACCGCATTGGATGCTGTGCTCGCGTGTGCCCGGAACGAAGCGCCGTGCGACAGGACTGCCTGTCTGGGCGATCTTGTGGGATATGGGCCGGATCCAAACGAAGTAATCGCGCGGCTGAAGGACCTCGGCGCGGTGATCATTCGCGGCAATCATGACAAAGTAAGCTGCGGCTTAGAAGAGCCGGAGGGGTTCAATCCAGCAGCCAGGACGGCGGCGTTGTGGACTCGCGATCGGCTCACCCCTGAAAATCGCGAATATCTGCGCGGGATGCCGCGGGGACCCGTGCGGATGGAGGGAGTGGAGNNGGAGCTTGTCCATGGTGCATCTCACGATGAGGACGAATATGTGCTTAGTCCGGCACAGGCGCTGGAAGGATTGCTCGACGCTCCCGTGCCGGTAACGTTTTTCGGGCACACGCATGTCCAGGGAGGGTTTGTTCTACGCGACGACCAGGTAGAAGTGCTGTATCCCCGGGTGCCTTCAGAAGAGAATTTCTCGCCGTTGAAATTGGAGCCTGGGATGCGATATCTGGTGAACCCAGGGTCGGTTGGCCAGCCCCGCGATGGCGATGCGCGAGCCGCATTTGTAATCGCGGATTTGGGAGCACAGCAATTGGAATTCGGCCGTGCCGCCTATGATATTGCGCTGGTGCAAGAAAGAATGACAGACGCCGGGCTTCCGGCGGCGCTGATTCAGCGGCTGGCCATTGGGCGCTAAATAATAATTTTGCAGGCACCTGTATCAGTATCTTGTTGAGGCATCCGTGATGGAGGAACCGCGTCTGGAAACGAACCTCGGTGATGAAGGCCGCAGCCATTTGTGGATCAGCATAGCCATCGGCGTTTGCGCGGTAATAGTATTAGGGGGCCTGGTGATCCTCCTCAGCCGTGGCAAGCCGGCGGCGGGGCTGGCATCTGAGCAGGCATTGCCATTTAGCGCCGCGGAGCAGGCTTATGCTCAGCGCATTCACTTCACCGATTTGCAGATGTCCCGCGCGGCGAATTTCCTGAATCAGGAAGTGACCTATATAAATGGCGTGGCGCTCAATGATGGTGTGCGCCGGGTATTGGCAATTGATGTAGCGGTGGATTTCCACGATGTTTCCGGTAACGTGGTGCTTCATGAAAATCGCCGGCTGATCAGCGGCCCGAAATCAGCGATTGAGGCGGGCCAGCGTGAGAGCATTCAACTCGCGTTTGAAGGCGTGCCAGTTACGTGGGATCAGTCTTACCCCGACGTAAAAATTATCGGCTTGACCCTCGAATAGTCATCTCTGCTTTTNNAATCGAGCAAGCACTCGAAAGGTTGCTCACTTCCCCAGACGGCAGCGCCGGCGAAATTGAAATCCGCGAAGACGGAACATTTCAGGCCGAATTGATCCCGCCTTAGTGGGAATTGCGCGAGCAAGGACGCAATCTGGTGATTCATGTCTGGTCTGCTTCGCGAAACTTGTCGCGGCGCGTCACTGATTTGTTGGAAGCGGAGCCGGATCGGGTGGTATTGGAGGTAAGCCAGTTCGGTCACGCGCGACATAGCAAACTGGAATTCCGCCGCCGGCAATTTCCCCGTACGGGGGGCGGTTGAACCGGGAGAAATTTCGGGCCCAGTTTGGACGGCTGCTCCGGGAAAAGTTTTCCGATGCACGGGTGGAATCGCTCACCGCCTCTCCGGACTTGAAACATTCACTTTCGGGTCTTTATCCCCGGGGGCTGATGACCGAAGCCGGACGCACGTGGGCTTTCCTCGCCGTGTCCCCCTCGGAATCCGCGGCAGCGGTAGATGGTACGCTTGCCTTTGCCTTGCTGTGGCTGGATTACCAGCGAAAGTGGTCTCTTCCGAGAAGGATTTATGGCCTGCGGTTGATCCTGCCCACCGGAATGACAGCGGCTACGGCGCAACGGTCAAAGGCGCTCGATCGTTCGCTGAACCTGGAGATTTTTGAATTCGACGCGGCCACGGAAACTCTGCGGCAGGTTGACACGAAAGACGCGGGAAACCTCCCGCGACTTGATAACCAAGAAGCGCTTCTGGCGGTGGCCCGGCCGCAGATTGTCGAAGTGATGAATCTGGTTTCCGAAGCGTCTCGGGTGATCGAGGCTGTGCCGTTACCTGGAACAAATGAAGTGGCGCTACGCTTTCGAGGGTTGGAGTCTGCGCGCTGGAACTCCGGTGTGGTGCGCTATGGGCAATACTCTTCGGACGCTTACGTGAGAGCGGCTAGGCGATCTTGCGAAGCTTCTTTGTGAACTGCCGCGGTATCGAAGTCCTGAAAGCACGAGGGCGGCCCATCGTATCTATTGGGCAGATCCGGAACGTTGGATGGAAACCCAAATAATTGCGGCGCCAGATTGCCTGGATGCGTCGCTGGATCCGAAATACTTATATTCGCAATTAATGTTCGCCGCAGGCGGGGATCGGGGAGTCGCGGATCTTTTAGGGGTGACTCGACAGGGCAGGCTGGCGCTTATTGAATTGAAAGCGTCAGAGGACATTCAATTGCCATTACAGGCGCTGGATTACTGGCTGCGGGTGAGCCGCCATCATGCCGACGGGGATTTCCAGCGGCTTGGATATTTCAGGGGAATTACTTTGGACCCGCGCCCGCCATTGCTTTGGCTGGTTGCTCCAGGTTTCCAGTTCCATTCGTCCACCGGAGTGCTGCTCGGGTTTGCATCGCATGAAACGGAGATATTTCAGATTGGGCTCAATGAAAATTGGCGTCAAAATCTGATGGTGACATTTCGGCGATAAGGGGCTGTCGAGGATTAGCGTTTGTCCCAGGATTAATCTGACGCAGGGGAAATGTGACAGCAGGTTAGTATGCCGATTGGGCAAAAATTAAGGGAAGTGATTTGGCCACAACCAAAACACTTCCCGGGGTGTGTCCTAGNNTCAATAGAAGAGATATTTGCGCCATTTTTCGTCTTTATGGCCAATAAGGCGCATTAGTTGCCGGGAAGTGTGCAGGGTAAAGGGACGAGGCTTCCGAGCGAGGTGCAATCCGGCCTCCTCCGGGGTACGATCCCCTTTATTGTTATTACATTTGTAGCAGCAAGCCACCAGATTTTCCCAACTCGACGGTCCGCCACGTGACCGGGGCAGAACGTGGTCCAATGTGAGATCTGAAGCCGGAAAAGCGCGACCGCAGAACTGACATGTATTGCGATCCCGCAAGAGGATATTTTTGCGCGAAAGAGCACGGCTCTGTTGAGGAATGTGCCGGTAGGTAAGAAGGCGAATTACCGAAGGCACGGGAATGGCTTGTCGGGGCGAATGTACATGGTTGGGTTGGATTTCCTCGGTTTGGGCCACGCCTTTGAAGAGCAGGAGCAAGGCGCGNNTGACGGCGGTTACGTGAATGGGTTCGAACGTGGCGTTCAGAACCAGTACAGGGGCCTGCATCGCCGTTGGCCGCACGCTGCGGGGGCGGACGTGATGGTCCCTCGCTTCCGCTGGATTCAAGAACGCTGAGAGCTTCGGGCGTGGACGTAAAACCCCACGTTCCATGGGCACCTCGTATGCTTACCGGCGTAAACTGACCACAGCACCGGGAAGACTTGAAGCCGCTAAATTGCGCCAAAATGCACGGCGGCAATCATGCGTTTATTATCATGCACCAACAGAGGACCGGTTTTCCAGTGGTTCGCGCCTTTAAGACCCGACATCCATCCGATAAATTACANNCTCCAGCTTTGCGGAGAGCACGTGCGCAGGCGTCAAAGGTGGCGCCGATGGTGAAAACATCATCCACCAGCAGGACGGTTTGGCCTTTCAGTTTTTTCGCGGAAGGATAGCTACAAAAGAGTAAACGCCGCAGATCCCGAGCGATGCAAAGAGACCGCATCCAAGTTGCCGTGCAGGCGAGCAAGATCGGCTAGATTAAAGCTCGCCTCGTTCTTCCTTCTGCTGGCAAGGGAGGCAATAGCGCGTCCAGGGGACTGCTTCCAGGCGCTTCTGTTGGACGTCCTCCTCGCAATTGACACACTCGCCAAAGGTGCCTTTGCGGATGCGCTCAAGTGCTTCCTCCACGAGCTGGAGCGTGGACCGGTCGGCGTGGGTCTGGCCGAAGAGAAATTCCTTGGTGTAGGAGTTGGCGGCCTTGTCGGCCAGGTCCACGGTCGGATCGTCATCCGCCTCGCGACCCTGTTGTTCGGTGCGGTTGATGGCAGTTACGAGCTCATCCCGGCGGGTTTCAAGTTTTTTCTTGTAATATTCGAGGCGCTTCTTGTCCATGTCAGTCAGTTCCTGTCAGTCGGTTCCATGACCGGCTCTTGTGTTCGGACTCCTATTTCCGTTTCCTTAAATCGCGACCAATAAAATCCGACCATTCTAGGAATTGCCGTACAAGTTGTCAAATTGTCCGTTATGCTCCGCGGGAATGGAGAATCATCTCCAAACGGGTAGGGCAACTGTAATTAGACTCAGATGCGCGGTGAAAGGTTTCGCGGCATAGCTCCGGCGGTTTCATCGTGCATACCGGCGGTCCAGCGGTTGGGCGGATAAATGAAATGCACGGCCACAATCGCCAACACCAGCATGACGAGCGCGAAGATGCTGCCCTCGGGGCCAACCGCGCCTCCCGTGAGCCAACTGGGGCCGTGCAGGGTGGAGTGGAGCAGGGAATGGGAGGGAGGCACACCGCTGTCAGGAACCGAATAGAGGAAGGTTTCGCCGAAATCGTAGCCCGCGTGCATTCCAATGGCTAACCAGATGCTGCCGGTGCGGCGGAGGGTGAGGCAGGCCAGAATTGCGAAGAGGCCGGCCATCAGGGCACCAGCCCAGTCCTCTCCCACGTTATGGAGATGGAGGGCACCGAAGATCGTGCTGGCCAGGATCGCAGCAGGCCAGAAGCCCATGCCCTGCTGAAAAGCGTGCTGGAGATAACCGCGAAACGTAAACTCCTCAAAAAAACCAATCAAAAGAAAAACCATGGCCCAGAGGAGCGTGTACTTTACCAACTCGCCTCCGTGTAAAGCCAAATTGCCGAAGGAGAATCCGCGGAAGGCGGCAATGGCCAGCATCAACGAAGAGATTTCCACGATTCCCCACACAAGACCCTGAACGAAGAATCTTCCGCGGAGTCCACGCCCCCGCAAGCCGTAATCGGCCACGGAGCGGTTTTCCACCCGAGCCATTAGAGTGGCGGCCACCAGGGCGCAAAAACAGGCCAGTAATTCTGAGATGAGCATTAACCCTGGTGACATCACATGTTCCTGACCTTGAGCATGAATCGCCCGCAAAACGGCGGGCATGTGAGAAATGGCAAATTGAAACCCCAGCAGCAGTCCTGCGGTTATGAGAACGAAACATAGCGCACGCCATCCCGCGCGCAAACCTCGCGGGCCGATAAACACGTTGGCGACGGGCGAGCGCCGCTGTGGAGGCGGAGGGGCAATCGGCTCCGAGAATTCGGGAGGGAATGGCGTGCTCATGAAGCTTCTCCTCGGTTAACCCTGCGGGCGACATCCATCGGCCTTCGCGGGCTGAACTGTAGCTAATTGATATTACGTGATTTCTGGGCAAAAGGTTTCTCTCGCGGCATGTCTCCGAGGGCCAGGTTGCGGGGCGGTAAACCGACTGATAGAATCGCCAGTTTACCGTAGTAATCCAAATATCGCGGAAATGCCAAATTTGTAGCGCGTTAAAATCCGCGCGATGGAGAAGCGGGGGGCACCCGGATCTCATCCAATAGGTGAGGGATTGCCGCCTGTTTTCACGCGCTGTTGTAGCGACGGCCATAGAGGGTACAGGATCCGAAAGCCACCGAAAGATGACTTGGTGTAATTTCGAGCGGCTGGTGTTTTAAGGGAGGGAATCTTGGCGAAATACGATTTGGTGATTATTGGCAGCGGGC
>PKXT01000052.1 GCA_003133505.1 Acidobacteriota bacterium | reverse complement strand
CGAGTCCAGGCCTCCCAGCCAAATCTCTAGATCCAAAGCGCCCAGGCCATAAAGCCATGCTTTATCTTGAAAATTCCACAAATCCGTTTCGCAAATCGAAACGGGGAAAGACAAGTTTATATACTCACGAAGGGCGAACTGAAAAATAGAAAACAGGTTTCGGGGGAGTAAAATGCCCCCGCGCGCCGCCGACCAGGGCCCCTCGAAGACCATGATCAATACCTGGAGGAGAGAAACCCAAAACTAC
Organism: Acidobacteriota bacterium; assembly: GCA_003133505.1. Taxonomy (GTDB): domain Bacteria; phylum Acidobacteriota; class Terriglobia; order Acidiferrales; family UBA7541; genus PALSA-278. The sequence goes on along the minus strand of PKXT01000052.1, from coordinate 8,568 downwards.
GGGAAGTGGCAGGAGCTCTCCGTCAACTGGTAAGAAGCACGGAGTCGCAATCAAGAGAGACGATTTATGCGTGGGGAATACCAACGTTCGATTGTATGGGACCGATGTGCTTTATGCTGGTAGGCAAGAATCACATAACCTTTAGGTTTACGCGCGGGACATAATGCCAAACCGAGCGCCGTGGATCACGCTTCAATAATTTGATTACGCACTGCGTAAAGAACTAGTTCGCTCACAGAGTGCAGTTCGAGTTTCCTCATAATATTAGAGCGGTGAGTCTCCGCCGTTTTGGTGCTAATTCCCAGCGATGTGGCCACCTCCTTACTACTGTGTCCTTCGGCAAGTAATTGAACGATTTCCCGTTCACGTGAGGTTAGCCTGCTTTTCTGCGGGTCTTGATCTTCGGGAACCTTACCGCGGTGCCGGAATCCATCCATCAGCATTTCCGAAGCGCGGGTCGTAAAAAACGACCGTTGGTTCGAAATCGCTTCCACCGCGATAACCAGGTCTTTGTCCGCATCCGATTTCAGAATATATCCCTTGGCGCCCGCATCCACGATCTCCTGTACAAGCATATCCGTGTAATGAACGGAAAGAATCACCACCTCGGTTTTGGGACAGGACTTTCTGATACGGCGGGCAGCCTCCAGCCCGTTCATGTGAGGCATGCTAATATCCATCACCACCACGTCCGGCTTCAGCTTTTCGGCTTGGGCCACCGCTTCCCGGCCATTGGGAGCTTCGCCGCAGATCTCCCAGCCGGGATGCGGCTGGAGAATGGATTTCAGCCCGCGCCTGACAACATCATGGTCGTCAGCAACTAATATTCGAAGAGTCATGAGTTATTTTAAGTTCCCCCGGGTATGTGCCATGCCGTCTCAGCGGATCGCGTAGTAAGTTTCTTCGAACGTTCTCGCTAGGGCCATAGGGCATATTCCCTACACAATTACTTCGGTTGGCCAAATAGTCAAGTGCGCAATATGTTTGGTTACGCTGATTGCTGTACGGTAAATTATCCGGAAGTGTACAGAGTGCACCTGATGGAGCGCCCATTCCCATGAATGTAAGTTTTGAATGTAATTTTCGCTGCCCTTTNNATGGACCCGGCTGTCATCAAACAACATGGCGAAAATGGGATTAGCGAGGAGCCCACTGAGAAAGATCGAGGTGATTCTTGAATCGCCCAGCTAAAGCAGTCAGCCAGGTTACCAGGGATACGGTTGTTCGAACTCCAGTACAAGGGTCGTCCAACCCAAACCCGGCACCCCGAGCCAGTCGAGATTGGAGTTCATCTCAATTGTTTGCTGACTGCCAAGAGCGCGTTTTTCGATTAGCACTGCGTATTACTCGCAATCAAGAGGATGCCGAAGATTCGCGGCAGGAGGCGCTTGTAAAGGCTTACCGGCACATGGGTCAGTTCGAGGGCCGTTCCCAATTCACCACTTGGATATCGCGCATCGCCATCAATGAAGCGCTCATGAATCTCCGCAAGCGGCGCCGCGCGATCCACGAGACTTTTGAGGAAGCCATAGGCAGTGCCGAAGCCCGCCAGGAGGCTTGGGCGCATTCTTCTATGGAAGGTCCCGACCGCGCCTATGCGCGGAGAGAGCTTCATCGCACTTTACAGGCGGCAATTGCACGCCTTCGGCCCAATTATCGCTCCGTATTCCTGATGCGGGCTGTTGAAGATCTTTCTACCTCCGAAACCGCGCGATCCCTGGGCATTTCCGCCAGCGCTGTAAAGACGCGCATGCGGCGGGCTCGCCGCGAGCTTCAAGGGCTCTTGCAAGGCAGCAAGCCAGGCCAATCGTGGGGTGCCGCAACTGCGGCGACGCTGGTCCCGGGGAAGGAGGCCCCCACGAGTAACTCCATACATCGCGTCAGCCAAGCTTGGCTGGCTTAGAGTTCGCAGCAAAAATGGCCGCAATACTATCCGCCGCTGTTCATCCTTTACCCCACTTGTAGGAAATCACGGCTCTCCCTGGCGAGGCTAATGGTGCCCCCTTAGGCTATTATTGAATATTCACGCATTGCGGTGCATTAACTCAAGGACGTCTTCGCAGGAGAATTGAATGACGGAAGAATCTCGGCGACTGGATGAGGCCCGGTCAAACGTCGCGGATTGGCGGAAGTGGGGTACTTATCTGGCCGAAAGGCAATGGGGTACGGTGCGNNGAGAACGGTGATGCTTGGGATTATTTCCCTTTCGACCAATCTCACAGCCGTGCATACCGCTGGGGCGAGGATGGACTGGCTGGGTTCTCCGATCGCGCCCAGCATATTTGCTTCGCGCTGGCGTTGTGGAATGGTAATGATTCCGTCCTCAAGGAGCGTCTTTTCGGCCTGACGAATTTTCAGGGTAATCACGGCGAAGACGTCAAGGAATATTGCTTTTACCTTGATGCGACTCCTTCATACTCCTACGCCAAATTTCTCTACAAATATCCCCATGGCCCCTTTCCATATGGCCCGCTGATCGAAGAAAATAACCGCCGCACCCGCAATGATCCGGAATTCGAGTTACTGGATACGGGAATTTTTCGCGACAACCGTTATTTCGACATCTTCGTCGAGTACGCGAAGGCCGGTCCTGAAGACATTTGCATTCGCATTAACGCATTCAATCGCGGGGCGGAGGCTGCGGACCTGCACTTGCTCCCGACCATTTGGTTTCGCAACACGTGGTCATGGGGACGCGATGACCGCAAACCTCAGTTGAACGTGGAAGAGTCCGCACAACCCACCGTCATTGGAATATCGCATCCGCTCGCCGGCCAATACTCTTTGGTGGTGGATGGCGCGCCCGATCTGCTCTTCACGGAAAACGAGACCAATGCGGAAAAGTTATTCGGCAGCCCCAATCCCTCCGCCTATACCAAGGATGCATTCCACCGTTATCTCATCGCGGGCGAGCGCGATGCTGTGAATTCCGCTCACGTAGGGACCAAAGCCGCTGCGCATTTTAGGGCTCAGTTGCCCCCGGGTGGAGGATGTGAATGGCGCCTTCGGCTCATTGGTGCGGCGATGCCGAATTCGCGGAAGGCTTCGCTTGCCGGCGAGTTTGATAAGGTCTTTGCGGATCGAATTCGGGAGGCAGACGAATTCTATAGCGGATGCTGCGCTCGCCAGGAGTTATCCGAAGATGCCCTTCGCGTTCAGCGGCAGGCGTTCGCGGGTTTACTGTGGAACAAGCAATCCTATCATTACAACGTTCCCGTGTGGCTCGAAGGAGACCCATCGCAACCTCCTCCACCGCCGCAGCGCCGGACCGGTCGGAACTCGCACTGGATACATTTGAATAACGCGGACGTCCTCTCCATGCCGGATACCTGGGAATACCCCTGGTATGCGTCCTGGGACTTGGGATTTCACTGCGTCTCCATGGCGCTAATTGATCCTGAATTTGCGAAAGATCAGCTCATCCTCTTGCTCCGGGAATGGTACATGCAACCCAATGGTCAGGTGCCGGCGTTTGAGTGGTCCTTTGATAATACCAATCCACCCGTCCACGCCTGGGCCGCTTTACGTGTCTACAAGATCGAAGCTCGCATGAAGGGTCGCGCGGATCGTCCTTTCCTCGAAAGGGTGTTTCACAAGCTTCTGTTGAATTTCACCTGGTGGGTGAATCGAAAAGACATGGAAGGCCGCAATGTGTTTGAAGGCGGCTTCATGGGTATGGACAATATCGGCGTTTTCGACCGCTCTCAGAGCCTTCCGGGCGGCGGTCATATCGAACAATCCGACGCCACCAGTTGGATGGCCATGTATTGCCTGAACATGCTTTCCATTGCCCTGGAGTTGGCTCGGGAAGACCCGGCCTATGAAGACGTGGCTAGCAAGTTTTTTGAGCACTTTGTTTACATCTCCGACGCTATGAGCGACATCGGTGGAGCGGGAAACGGCCTTTGGGACGCTGACGATGGTTTCTTCTATGATTTTCTTTTGGCCGAGAATGGCGCCCGTCTTCCCTTGAAGGTTCGCTCCATGGTGGGTTTGATTCCGCTTTTCGCCGTGGAAACCTTGGAGCCTGAAGATGTGAATGCGCTGCCCGGATTCATGAGCCGCATGCACTGGTTTATGGATCATTATCCCGCTATTCGGGATCGTGTCGATCAGAGTCAGAAAACGGACAAGGGCACGCGATATTTGCTGTCCATCGCCACGCGCAAGCAGTTGGATCGGGTCCTTCATTACGCCCTTGATGAAAACGAGTTTCTCTCTCCCTTCGGCATTCGTTCTTTATCCAAATTCCATGAGAAGAATCCCTACACTCTGGTGATAGATGGTCAGACGCATACAGTGGATTACGAGCCGGCGGAATCATCCACCAATTTGTTCGGAGGAAATTCCAACTGGCGCGGCCCCGTCTGGTTTCCGATGAATTACCTCTTTATTGAGGCTCTCCAACGCTACGACTTTTATTACCGTGACCAGTTGAAAGTGGAGTTTCCCGCGGGTTCGGGGCAGTTAAAAACTCTTTGGGACGTGGCCGGGGAGATTTCCCGGCGTCTCTCCGCACTCTTTATTCGAAGGGATGGCCGGCGCCCGGCCTTCGGCGAAACTGCGATTTTTCAAAATGATCCGTACTGGAAGGATTGCCTGCTCTTTCACGAATATTTCAATGGGGATAACGGAGCGGGCTTGGGGGCCAGCCATCAGACCGGGTGGACGGCGCTGGTGGCGAAGCTAATTGAGCAAAATGGCGAGTAGGGGCCTGCGTATGATGTTCGACAAGAGTTTGTTTGGATGTTTTCCAGTGTTGGTGTGTGGAACTAAAGTTATGGGGTTTGAAATAACTCAAGCAGGAGTCGCTCCCCGTTGGGCGTGGACACCAGCAAGAAATTAACGCGCGCCCCGTTAGCTCCGGGTTGTGGGGATGCAAAAACGGGTGTAAGCCCGAAACGCCGAATCAACAACACCGTCGCTCCTTCCACATCGTATGTGCGAAACTCCACTTGTTGAATTCCTGGCCCATTACGCCGCAGATAGCGGGCTAGTGGGCCGTTCCCGTTGGTTTGGCGAGGAGTTAAAATATCCAGCCGAACGTTAGCCGGAAAGTGCAGCTCAAATTCCTGGGCGTCCTGCTCCGGTGGCACCGCTGCTTCGGGCGGGTTCCCATTGGCGGCGCAAATCTCCGCGAACGTTTCAGGTGAAACGGCGATTCCCACAGTGGTTTCAGGACGAACATAGCCTGGCTCCCCATAAGCCTCCACGGCGAAAACGCCGGTCAGCGCGCCATCATTCATCCATGCTTCCGATACCGACCAAGCCATCTGCGCGCCTTGATTAAACAGTGCCCATGCCGCCGCTTTTCTCCGCTCTTCGTCGGAGGAAGCTAAATTATCTATATGAAACGCCAACTCAGCCGTTTGTAAGGTCACAATCGCTCCATTTCAGTATTGTCCGGCTTCGCCACCCATGGAATCGGGGAACCCGCCTCGAATCAGCGAAAATAGGACTGTCATAAGCAGTATGCCGCAGATGACCAGCAAGGAAAATGGAGCCGAAACTTCCACCCAGCGGGCGGCCAGCATCTTTCCGCCCAAAAAGAAAAGCATGACCCCCATCCCCTTTCCCATATAGCGCAGCCGGCCCAACAAATTGGGCAGCAAGAAATAAATGGTCCTCAATCCCAGCACCGCGCAGGCATTGGACGAGAAAACCAGAAACACATTTCGGGTTACGCTGAATGCGGCGGGAATGGAATCCATGGCAAAAACCAGGTCCGCGAGTTCGATGCTAATTAAGGCGATCAACAGCGGAGTGGCTTGGCGTACCCCGTCTGTGCGCACAAAGAACTTCTTGCCATGAAAATCCGAGGTTACCGGCACCAGCGCGCGAATCCAACGCAAAATACGGTTTTCCCCGGGCGGTAGACGGCTCATTCCCCCGCGTAGCAGCATGAATGCCGCATAGAGCAGGAGGAGCCCAAACAACTCGGCCACCCAGTGGAAGTGCAGCAGGAGCGCATTGCCAGCCACAATCAAGACCCCGCGCATCACCAGCGCCCCGGCTACACCCCATGCCAGCACGTAAGGCTGCAGGCCATCGTCCACCCCGAAATAATGGAAAAGCAGCAGAAAGATAAATAGGTTATCCAAACTGAGACTTTTCTCCACCAGATAAGCGGTGAGAAATTCCCACCCCTGGGCCGCTCCGAAATAGCGCCAGATAAAGGCGCCAAAGCCCAGCGAAAACAGAATCCAAACAAGGGTCCCGCGAATAGCTTCCTTGGTTGAAAGGGAGTGCGGANNCCGTCACAACGAAGAAGATTATGGAAAGAAATATGAGCCACAACCGGTAGGAGGCCACGGATTGAGTCTAGGCAAAGAACGGGGGAAATGCCAGAACGACGAAAGTGCAAGTGACCGGTTCTACAGCAGCCGGAAACCTACCTCGATATTGGTTACCGCGGTTGTTGGCCTACCATTAGGTCCCGTCGATGGTTTGAAGCGCCACGTGCGAACCGCCTCAATAACCTTCTCATCCAGTCCCATACTCAGGCCTTTAAGAACATGGATATCGGAGGCGCGGCCATCCGGCGTCACGGTTACCTGCACCAGAACCGTTCCCTGCATCTTTGTTTCGACCGCCTCATCGGAGAAAGTCGGCGGGGGACAATATATACAAACAATGTCGCCGTAACCATTGGTGCCCGCGGAAGGAAAACCTCCGCCCGTGCCCCACCCTTGTCCTGGCCCCACCCCGCCGCCTTGTCCGCTGCCCACTCCGCCGCAGCAGCCAGAACCAATACCCGCGCCTGATCCTGGTCCGCTGGAGGTGGTAATAACTTTAGCAAGGGGATCGCCCCAATTAGCCGCGTTCGGACTGGGCAGTTTTAGCTCAGGCGGTCCCAGCACTGTCGGAGTCATTGCCAGCTTGGGATTGTCAGGGGGTTTTACAGCTGGCGGAGTGAATTGCGTCCAAGAAAATTTGGGAAGCTTTCCGCGCGATGCGGGAATAGGGTTCCGCTCACCGCCTCCCCCACCTCCTCCGGCCTTTTTGAGGCCCTTGGGCAGTTTCGGTGTGTAAGGAGAAAGATCCAAGGGAGTCAGCAAGGTATCCAATTTCTTTGCTTGGGTCTTCTGAATGACTGCGGGAAGAAAAGGGGCGACGATTAGCACGATTACCGCAATGTGAATCAGCAGGGATACCGCTTGCACCCCCTTAAAGCGCGGATTGCGGCTCCATATCTCGCGAACGGGAACCGGTTTGCTGGTGATTTCGAGTGGAGCGAGCTTGGGCGGCGAAATAGTGTCGCGGATGTTCTGGAATAGTTCGCGATACCAAGGTTTCCATTCTACTAGCAAACTTCCGTCAGTGACGCGCCGCGCCGATGCTGGCAGAGGGTGGAAAAAATCCCTTAGATTATCTTTCCAGCCGCCCCCGAAGCTGGTATCAGGCAGAAAACTCTGGCCACTGCCGTGCACCTTCACTGGCTTTTCAGTCAGAAAATCTTTCAGGTTTGAGCGGAAATTTGAGAAGGGCGATGTGGATTCCGTCTCACGCGTCAGCCGCGTACCGAGGGAGTTCTTGGCATCTCCGCGGGATTCAGGGATTGCTCGGGGTTCATTTCCCACAATAGGTTCAAGCATAAACGTTACCCGGCGCTTCGCATGTGGCCTTCAATATTAGATTCTTAGGAGTTAAAAAGGATGTATCGCTGCGGCTGACAGCCATGCCAATTCATTGTAACATAGGCTTTGTCGCGGTTTCTTCCAAAGCTGGGTTCCTTTCGCCCAGTAATTCTCGATCACACCTGTTATCGCCGGTAACACTGAGGATTCAAGCCTTTGGACCTGAAAAGCACGCTCAATCTGCCTCGGACAGCCTTTCCCATGAAGGCCCGTCTTCCCGACCGCGAGCCTCGTCAACTGGCTGATTGGACCGAGCAGCGCTTATACGAGCGCATACAGGAATCGCGGCAGGACGCGGAAGTTTTTGTCCTTCACGATGGGCCGCCTTATCCCACAGGCGAAATTCACCTCGGTACCGCCCTCAACAAAATATTGAAAGACATGGTTGTTAAGTCTAAGACCATGGCCGGTTTCCGCGCTCCTTACATTCCCGGCTGGGATTGCCACGGGCTGCCCATTGAAACCAAAGTGGAAAAAGAGCTTGGCGGCAAGAAAGATTCCGTCACTCCATCTGAATTTCGCCGCCGCTGCCGCGAGTATGCCAACCGTTTCGTCGAAGAGCACAAGACCGATTTTCGACGGCTCGGCGTCTTCGGCCAGTGGGACAAGCCCTATTTGACGATGGATCCCTCTTATGAGGCGTGCATCGCGGATACGTTCCTCGCGTTTCTGGAAAAGGGCTACATTTATCGCGGACTAAAACCGGTTTATTGGTGTTTCCACGATCGCACGGCTCTCGCCGAAGCCGAAGTGGAATACGAAGACCACACCAGCCCCTCAATCTGGGTTACGTTTCCAGCAGTTGCCGCTCCGGGCGAAAAAATCGTGGTCGGGAATAATAGGGCGTGGGATGAAGTACTCGCGGCTCACGCCAAGGCCTTGATATGGACGACCACTCCCTGGACGCTGCCCGCCAATCGGGCGCTGGCGT
>PKXT01000153.1 GCA_003133505.1 Acidobacteriota bacterium | reverse complement strand
CCATTGGGAACTCCAACATAGGCCACGTGCTGTGTGGGATGGAAAGCCATGCCCAGTAGCAAATCACCGGTAGCCGGCGGCCCGACCTCGCTAACCTGCTCGAGTTTTCCCTTGTTACTGATCTTGTATGTGAATATCTCGGAGCCACCCAATAGTTGGACGCCGAAGACATATTTGGGAGCCAGGGGAGTGGTATTCACACTCGCGATATAATCGCCCGACGCGAAATTGATCTTCCCATTGTGTACCGCAGTCATGGTGCCGTTTCCGGTCAGCGATTGAATGCTGGAGGTCCCGGTCGGCTGGTTGGGGTCCTGTCCCTTGTTGCCCACGGAAAGAACGCTGCTTCCGTTCGACAGCACATCGGAAGACAGCGCGAGACTAACCGGCTCCTTTCCACCACTCAGATAAGGCGTGGTCGAAATTAGCGTCAATGCGCCGCCAGCGGCGATGGAAAACGAGGAAATCGTATTGGAGTGGGAATTAACCGTGTACAGATAACTGCCCGTTGGGTCGATGATCACCGCATGGTCGGCATCCAGTGAACTAGTGGTGAGGGTCGGATCATACCAGCCGGTTCCATTGGTAAGGAAAGGGGAGCCGGTGATTTGGGTCAGGTTCCCAGCGCCGTCATTGGCATAAACGAACACCGAATTCATGTTTGGCACGCTGCCGATATTGCTGCCAACATATACCAGATTGCTCTGCGCGGAAGCCGTGCTGGAGAGGCCAAGCACGATTCCCGCCAGGACCACACTCATCGCGGCCACAAACGTAAGTGGCCCATGATTTTTGAAGATATTCATGGTCGTTCTCCTTGGCAAGGTTATGGATTTGATTAACCGAACGGTTCTAGGGATTTCAGCGCCCTCATAGCAAAAGCGAGCGTAAGCCGTCCGCACCCCTTGGTAATGCTGTGACGACGTTAGCGAGTTTTGCCATGGAAGTCAAGGCTCCGCTGTATGGTTCAGCCACAGGTCGTTACCACTAAAAGCAACTTGTTGGGCAGGGTAATGGCCGCTGGGTTTGGCCGAACTGGCCCCTTTGCGCAGGCAATTCGCGCCAAGAGGGGCCTGGTGGGTGCGGAAGCCCTTGTCAGCCAGAGCTCCCGGAGCGGTTTACCACAAGATTGGCAGGGCCTACTGATTCGCCGTAGTTGATGCGCTGGATTGCTTCGCAATTACCTGCGAAGAGATTTTGCGATAGGTGGTTGGGGGAACGATCTTTTTGCGCACCAAATCGTATTTGCTCATGTACGGCCTTCCCTCAATAATTTTCTGGGCGTAGGTGTCGCCAATCCCGGATACGGCGGCTAACTGCTCCTTCGTCGCCGAATTCAGGTCGACCATTCTGGCCTTCACCATAGCGGTTGTGCTGGCTGCGTTGCCTGATTCGCTGGGCGATTGGCCGCTCCCGGCCCGCGCGATGGAGAAGCCTCCCAAAGCCATAATGCTCAAAGCACCCGCCAAAATGGCCATTGCTCCCAATCCTGATTTTATCCGCATTGTAGTTGCTCCTTTTCTGTCGTGTTGAACGGTCAAATGTCCCTCTAAAAATCTAGCACTGCTTGCGCGCACCGCCCCCTGAGCCTTGCCTATCTCGCGTATGGGGGGGACTCTATAGGAATAAACCAAAACCGCGAGGAAAAGTTGCCATTCGCTTGGCGGGTATTGTCGCGGTTAGGCGGCTCGTTTGAACATTCGCAATATGGCTACCAGAATTACCGCCCCGCCTATGGCCACAAGTATCGTGTAAAGCATTCCTCCGCTATCGGCAAAACCCAAGGCCCGCATGATGAATCCGCCGATAATCGCTCCGACGATTCCGATCACGATGTCCATCAGAGCGCCGTAGCCTGCCCCCTTCATGATTTTCCCGGTTGCCCATCCGGCAATCAGTCCCACGATGATCCACCACAAAATATACATTGGTTATTCTCCTATTGCACAAGCGGGAGCAGTATCCATGGCCCGCCATTGTGACCGATGCAATTATGTCCGGCACAGCATAATCCCGCCCAATTGCAAGGTCAAGCGACTCCGGCATGATTGCGCCGTAATTCGTTGGGCTCGGAAAAACGCGGGTTCAAAAGGGGTATTGCGAACTATCAACGCTTGCGAAATCCTCGCCGGTTTCGCGGCGGCCATATATGTCATCATGCTCCTACGCGCCAGCGTTTCCCCGCGCGTTAAAGGAGGCATATGTGGCTATTGACGTCCCATTGATGGCCTGACATTGTAGCGGCGCTTTTTCTGGCGGTCTTGCTGATTTCCGCCGGCGCCAGGGCGCAGAGCAGTGACAAAAATGAAAAAGCCCTTATCCAAGTGGAGCAGCAATGGCTTGCAGCATTACAGAAATACGATAATGCCGCGCTGGATCGAATACTCGCTAAAGATTTGGATAGATAATAGCTCCTCGGGACATGTCTGGACCCGTTCCGATGTTCTTGGCAGGCCGGTACGCGCGGCCTCATCGCCGCCAATTGAATTGGCCAGGCATCTTGAGGGAACACGTGTTCGGGTTTATGGCGATGTCGGCGTGGTAACCGGGCGCGTTATTACCCTGAGAACGGGTTTGCCGGGCGAAAAGGCACACGTGGAGCAGACGCTGTTTACGGATGTACTGGTTTGGCGTGATGGCCGGTGGCAAGCGATTTCATCACAGGAAACCGCCGTTCCCGAGGTNNTGTTGGATCGGGACACGACTAATGGCCATTGGCCACCAACGCCGCCAGACGCTTGTGAGATTTCCCAGGGCCGGTTCTTTTTGGGCCGGCGATGACAAACCGGGAGCCGTGAATCGTAAGTAATTCGATGGGTAACAATAACTCCGAGAAACCAACTTCAGGCGGACCTCTGGCGGATATGGAAAATTCGCGCACTCAAGGGGTCGTTCCACACGTTCGCCTTAGGTGGATGGATGTGCTGTGGCTGTGTTTCCTTGCAGCCATTGCGGCCTTGCCACCAGTCACCGAAATCCACAAACAAGCCATTCTGCTGGCAATGGGGATTCTGCAGCTTTCCGAAGGCTGGCTAATCGCCAGGTTGCCGAAGCGCGGCCGCTACTATGTGGTTATTTTGAAAATTCTGTTGGCTACAATCCTGCTTGATCATACCGGCGATTTGGGGATTAACAGCAGTTATTATCCCATTTTCTATCTTCCAGTGGTCACCGCCGCTGTGTATTTTGGACCATGGGGAATGCTGGGCTGGACGCTACTCTCGTCCGCGGCCTATTGCTCGTTTTTGTATCCCGCTTTACAAGAGTATGCGCTCACCCCCAGTGGCATTGCCGAACTCACCATTCGTAATGTATTTTTCTTTCTCGCGGGCATTATCGTGAACCGCTTTGCCACTGAGAACCGCCGAACCACTCTTGGCTATCAAGTGCTGGCGGAGCAGCTCGCCGAAACCAATCGCCGTCTCGAGTCCGCGCAGGCCGAAGCGCGGCGGTCCGAAAGGCTGGCGGCCCTGGGCAAGCTTTCCGCCGGGCTGGCCCACGAGATTCGAAATCCGCTGGGAGTCATAAAGGGTTCCGCGGAAATGTTGAGCCGTAAGCTGCAATCCACGGAGCCGTTAGCCGCCGAATTATCGGAGAATATTTCGAGTGAAGTGAACCGCATAAGCGCGCTGGTGAGCCGTTTTCTTGATTTTGCGCGTCCGGTGCAGCTAGAGCGGCGATTGTGCTCGTTGCCGGAAATTGTGGAACGCGCGATTGGGACAGTCAACGCCGGATGGCATGGGCCTCCGGTGACTGCGGAGCGGTATTTTGAGGAGTCAGTTCCGTCCATATCGCTGGACGGGGATTTCGCCGAGCAGGTATTTGCGAACCTGATTCAGAACGCCTATGAGGCCATGAGCGATCGGGGTGGTGGAATGCTTCGCATTGAGATTGGGAGCGCCGAGCGCGATGGCGTCGCTGGGGTTGAAATTAAAGTTGCTGATTCCGGGACCGGTATTCCAGAGGATCTGCGAGATCAGATTTTCAATCCCTTCGTAACCACCAAGAAAACCGGCGTGGGGTTGGGTTTATCCATTGTGGCCAAGATCGTTGACGAGCATCGCGGGTCAATTGAGCTGGCTGGCGGCGGTCGAGAAGGGGCTTCGTTCATTGTGTTTTTCCCGCTGGGCGCGGGGACAGGAGACCCGGCGCCGGATTCTCTGTCGAACTAATCAAAAGCTAGATCATGCATGCGATTCTTATTGTCGAAGACGAAGCGCGAATGCGGAGGCTGCTGGAACTGGACCTTGGCGAAGCAGGATTCCACACCATTTCCGTTGGCGACGCCGAAGCAGCTCTCGAGCAGTTGCGGCGGGAGCACGTGGATTTGGTTCTCACGGACCTAAAGTTGCCGGGCATGGATGGCCTGGCGTTCCTGCAGGCGGCGAAGCGGCTGCAACCGGCTCTTCCGATAATTGTGATGACGGCGTACGGCACGGTGGAGACAGCCGTGGAGGCCATGAAAGCGGGGGCCAGCGATTACGTCCTGAAGCCATTCGCGCTGGCGGAAATACGCATGGTGGTCGAAAAGGAACTCGATGTTCGGCGGCTGCGGGAAGAAAACCGATCGCTGCGCGAAGCCCTGGGGCAGCGCTATAGCTATCCAAACATCGTTTCCACAAGCGCGAAGATGCAAGCGGTACTGGCAATTGTGGAACGCGTGGCGCCCACGTTTTCCACCGTGTTGCTGGGCGGGGAAACCGGAGTGGGCAAGGATCTGATCGCCCGCCTGATCCACCAGCGATCCGCTCGCGCGTCCGGGCCGTTCGNNTGAACTGCGCGGCGATTCCGGCCGGTCTGCTGGAAAGCGAGCTCTTTGGCTACGAAAAGGGGGCGTTCACGGGCGCGACCACCAGCAAGGCGGGGAAATTTGAACTCGCTGATAAAGGGACGCTTTTTCTCGACGAGATAGGAGACGTACCTCCAACGACGCAAGTGAAACTATTGCGCGTTTTGCAGGAGCGTGAGTTTGAGCGCGTGGGCGGCACGCGTACGTTAAAAGTGGATGTGCGCCTGGTAGCCGCAACCAACCGGGATTTACGCGCGGCGCTGGAAGGGGGAACGTTTCGGCAGGACCTCTATTACCGGCTCAACGTGGTGCCCATAGACATTCCTCCGCTGCGGGAAAGAAAGGAAGACATTCCTGAGCTCGTTAAACTCTTCATCGGCCGCTTCGCCGAACGCTCCGCCAAACCCGTCATGGGAATTTCGGCCGAAGCAATGGAAAAATTGATGGACTTTCATTGGCCCGGAAACGTCCGCGAATTGGAGAACATTATTGAACGGGGCGCGGCCCTGGCGTTAGGAACCGTACTTCAACCGGATGATATACAGCTTGACGCGCCCCGCGCGCAAATGCCCGGGGTTACCGCTCCGATATTGCCGGAGGGCAAGACGCTCGACGAGTGGGAAGATGAGATTATTCTCGCCGCTTACCGCCGCGCAAAAGGCAACAAAAGCGAAGCTGCCCGCCTGCTGGGCATTTCGCGCAACGCTCTCCGGTACCGGCTGGAAAAGATCGGCATTCGCGACGAACACGCTGACGAACCCCAGTAGAATCGGCTCTATGCTCGCGGCGCATCGCAACTAGAATGGCTTTTAGTCCATGAACTAAGGCTGGACCTCGCTTTTGCGAGGCTTACAGGCTTGACGCTCGGACGGTAGGAGTTCTCTGTTTGGATTCTTGCTGGGTGCGAAAAAGACTGGCTGAAAAGCACCGCCGCCATTTGAAATTCACCACTTCGTATTAAGTCCCGCCAATGTTGATCCCGGATGTTAATGCTAACCCATTGAATCGCAAGCCGAATGGGTCGCGCCGAAGCACTTCGATGTTTGGCACTTCACTTGCCATATTACGGCTGAATTGAACATCAATGGCACCGATGAACCTGGGCAAAGTGCGGAGGGTAATCTAATGAATAAGAGAATCGTGGCAGTAATGGCTCTCCTGATTCTCGGAAGCTGCGGCGCATCGGGCGCATGGGCGCAGGACCAGACCCAAGCTCAGGATCAGCAATACCAGCAACAGCAATTCCAACAGCCTCAGGATATGCAGCAAGGTCCGGACATGCAGCAGGGCCAGGATCAAGACGGACAGCAGAATCAGGGAACGCAGGATTCTCAAGCGTCGTCTGATCAGGGCGTCGGGCGGGTGAGCATGATTAATGGGGACGTTTCGACGCAGCGTGGAGATACGGGCGATTGGCAGGGGGCCGCGCTAAACGTGCCTCTGGTCAATGGAGACAAGGTTTCGACCGGCGACAATTCGCGGGCCGAAGTTCAACTGGACTACGCCAACATTGTACGGCTTGATAGCCACGCCCAAGTTGGTATCGCTACTCTGGATCGCCAGCATGTGCAGGTGCAGGTAGGCCAAGGACTAGTGGATTATTCCGTATTGAAAGGCGCGGAAGCGGATGCCGAAATTGACACTCCCAACGTGGCGATCCATCCCGTCAAAGCCGGCCGTTATCGTGTGCAGGTAAATTCAGACAACGAGACCGAGTTTATCGTTCGCGAAGGCGAGGCCGACGTAACCACTCAGGAGGGAACCAAGCGCGTCCATAAGGGCGACCTCATCACCATTCGCGGCGCGGGAAACGACGTGGCCTATAAGGTGGCCGGGGCACCCGGTACCGACAGTTGGGATTCGTTCAACAAAGATCGGGACCGTATCATCGTGAGTGCTGCAAGCTGGCAGCATACGGATCCGTATTACACCGGCACCCAGGACCTGGATGCCTATGGAACGTGGACCAATGCGCCTGGCTATGGCTCGGTCTGGCAGCCCACAGTGGCTGCGGGCTGGTCGCCTTATTATGCTGGCCGCTGGGGCTGGGAACCTTATTACGGCTGGACGTGGATTTCTTCCGAGCCGTGGGGCTGGGCGCCGTATCACTACGGACGCTGGTTCCTTAACGGAGCATCATGGGCGTGGTGGCCGGGGCCTATTGGCTTCTATCGCAATTACTATCCCTTCTGGTCGCCGGCGTATGTCTCCTTCTTTGGATGGGGACGAGGTTTTGGGTTTGGATTCGGCTGGGGTGGTTTTGGCCGCTTTGGCTGGCTGCCAATTGGGCCGGGTGACTGGTTCCATCCATGGTGGGGCGGCTATCGCGGACGGTTTGGCGGCATTAACATCAGTCACACACCCAATAACTTCCACAATGGTTTTGCGCCTCTACGTGCCGGCGGGTTCTCGACTATCCGCGGATTGGCGACCAATGATCGCCTACTCCAGAGTGTGGCCCATGTTGCCGGCGGAGATTTTGGTCGCGGTGCCACCGCTTCCAGAGGCATCACCGCTGAGCAGGCTCGTGGCGCGCAGGCAATGACCGGGAATGTGCCGGTAACACCGACAAAGGCCAGCTTGCACACTTCCAACCGCACGGCCAGCCGTTCGTCCATACCGTCACACACGAGTGGACAGCACTTCTATTCCACGTATACGCCAGCGGCTGCGCCAAAACCATTTTCGCAGCAGGCTGCACAGGTGAAACAGGATATGGACCGCGCCAGCCAGACGGCCACTCATGGTGATAACCCATCCAAACAGAGCGCAGCGAACGGTAACCGGTCCGCGTCCAATGCGTCACCTTCCCGGACGCCAACCTCCTCACGCACACAACCAACTCAGAACCGCGCCCCATCCAGCACCTCAGCTCGCGGGCAGATTCCATCGAACAGCGCGCAACAGGGCTGGTCGCGATTTGCGGGCAATCACACTTCGTCCGCGCGAGGGTCGCAACGCGGGACGAGTACCAATACGAACGCGTTCAACAATTCGCGCTCGAACACCAATCAGCTGCATTCCAGCGCATCCAGCAGCACCACGCGTCCGCTCTCGCAGAGTCAGGCGCAGGATGGTTGGCAGCGGTTCTCACAAAACACGCACACGAGTAGCGGGGCATCTTATGGCCGCTCATCATCAACATATAACTCCTCCTCACGGTACGGCAGTCAGTCCGCTTCGCGCTACGGCAGCAGCTATGGGTCATCGCGCGGCTACAGCCGGCCTCCGCTCGACATGAGCAAGCCGATCGTGAGCTCACGCGGGAGCTACGGCGGCAGATCGTACAGCAATAGCTCGTGGCCCAGTTCCGGCTACAGCGGCGGGTCTTATAGCGGGGGATCGCACTCTAGCTATGGCGGAGGTTCGCATTCCAGCAGCGGGGGCAGCCATGGCGGATCCTCGGGCGGAGGCTCCCATGGTGGGGCCGGTTCACACGGCAGCGGTGGCCGACGTTAACAGGTGACAAGTGTAAACTAGGAGCCGGGCATAGTGCCCGGCTCCTAGTTGTTGAGGCGCATCGAAATTATTATCAGGCTTCCACATGAGAAAATTCGCACCAATTCATGTTGTTATGGCACTCCTTTGCGGGATCGTTCTTGCGCCTGTCGTACTGGCCCAGGAAGACGCGTCCACCGCGGCGAAAATCATGTTTGATTCGGCGAACCGCGAACGATTGTCTCGCGGGCTTCATCGTTTGCAATGGGATGATGATCTTACCAAAGCAGCTATGGCCCATGCGCAACGCATGGCGCGTGAAAATACCATAGGGCACCAATTCACCGGTGAACCGGCTTTGCTCGAGCGAGCTTCAGCGTCCGGGGCGCATTTCAGCGAGCTGGCCGAAAACGTGGCGGTGGGACCTGACGCGGTGGTGATCCACAGCGAATGGATGCATTCACCGCCGCACCGCGCCAATTTATTGGCGGCCAATATGAATTCCGTCGGTATCGCCGTCGTGGAACGTAATGGCCAGCTTTTCGCGGTGGAGGATTTTTCAGATTCAACGCCGGAGTTGAGTTTGGAAGAACAGGAGCGTCAGGCGGGCGCACGTCTAAGCAAATTGGGATTAAGTTTAACCGGCAATACGCAGGACGCGCGCAAGGATTGCTCAATGGCGCATGGATACACCGGCAATCCCGCTCCGCGGTTCAAAGTGCGTTACACCACTTCGGATCCCAGCCAACTCCCTCAAGCGCTGGAAGACAATATCCACGACGGCCACTATCGCTCCGCCGCTGTAGGCGCGTGCCGGTCCGAGGAGCGTTCCGGCTTCACCGACTACCGCCTATCCGTCCTTCTATATTGATTTAGTCAGAGGGGCGGTATTGTTCTGCTCAAGGATTTTGCAGTCACGCTGCCTACCATTCGGGAAGGCGCCCTCGGGGGATACCCCGGGGGCTGGTCAGCGGAGAAAGAAACAGGGGCAAAAAAAGGGGCGGAGATTTTTGATCTCCGCCCCTTTCGGGGGTAGGGCGTACTACATCTCCGGGGAGGAGAACTCTTGTTACTGTGGCTGACCCATCATGTGGTGCATGGGACCGCCCTGTTCTATTGTGTAGTCGGAAGGAACCTGAAAGAGAGATTCCGAAGGCTCGTCGCGGCTGACGCCTACCAGCTGATAAGTGGTGGTGCCCGTCCGCGGATCGGTGCGCTTGGTCATGACGTTCATTTGGAGCGCGGGCGAATACCAGCGCTCTATGACGACTTGGATTGGATTGTCGTTTCCAACTGTCCCAGTGGCGATGGTTTTGGTGATGCGCGTGCCGGTGGCGCTTAGGCCGTTGATTGTTTGGGTGCCCAGAGGATCAGTGGTGACGTTCTTTCCGCCATCCATCCCTTCTTCGCCATGAAATCGCTCCATATCCTTCATATCACCCGCTGGTGGCGGGCCCATCTGGCGCGCGATTTTTCTGTCCGGTTCAAGTACGTAGTGGGTTTGGGCCACCGGGTCCATAATAAAAACGATGTGGCGAGTGGGCACTCCACCAACCGCGGCGGCCAAGCCCGCGCCAATCGGGGGTCGCGTCACTTCCAAGCGCATGCGCCCCTGATTATCGCGAGCAATTGATCCATTGGATTTCCTGTCAATGTGCGTTCCATTGCCTAATACCTGAGTTACCTCCGTCTCTGTTTGGGCGGACATCGGAGCTCCCGTAACGATGTGATGCCCGGGGCCAAGCTCGGCTCCGATGACCGCGACAGCTTCGTCCGGAGGCATGGGGGGCATAGGTGGAGGGGCGCCAGCCTGCTGGCCGGCGCTTGCCGCACCGGCGGGAACTGTGTCCCCGGTTTGCGCCTGGGCGCTGGCGGAAACCGCAAGAATTCCTAACGCTGCTATTGCTAATGCTCCTACTCTCTTCATGTGTGCTTCTCCTGTTGTGATTTCCACTTACGGTTTGAAATTCCTTTAATCGCCAGTGGCAAGCAGCTGTTCCCTGGGGCCAACGAATCGCTCGTCCGGGCAAAAACTTCCCTTATCAGCGAACAATGGCTAGCGAACAATTCGAATTGCCTCGGGAGTTCCATCCTCGCCCACGATAAAATCGGCGACTACCTTACCTTCCGCGGAGCCATCCGTAACGGGGAGGCCCAAAGCGCTCAAGGCTGTACCGGGAAGAACCATGCGTACCAATGTGGCATCCTCTACCGGACCACCATCCGCGTAGGGAAGAGGCATAAAAGCTCCGCTGGTGGCGCTGATGTCTTCCAGAGAGCCGGCATTCCGCGGACTTCTTGGCTTGCTCGCGGATGCGATATTCAACGCCTGATTTTCAGATGGCGTGGGGGAGATTTGCGCGGATTCAACGCGTGCCCCGCCATTGCGGGACACATCGGCCGTCTGCCCATTGTCGGGCCGCACAACATCTTCCGAGTGTTGAGTTGCCGGGGCGACGGCCTGGCTAACGGTTACCTGGGCAGGCGCTAAATGCCGCAAAGGGCGATACAGGAAAACAGAAATGCCAAGAGCCGCTGCTATTGCCAACGTGGTTAGCGCCGCAGGCATGCGCCAGCGCACCCTCAGCAGCTTGGGTTCGGGGACATGAATTTTCCGGTAAGCCGCAACCACCGCCACCTCGATGCCCGAGGGTGCTTCGGCCCGAGCGTCACGCAAAGCCAGAGCGCGGAGGGAAATGGTCAACGCGGATGCTTCATCCAGGAGGCTATCGCAACCGGCGCATACACGCACATGGGCAAATCCATTCTCCCGCTCGTTATTCATGAGACTAGACCGACTCTCTCGGGCCAGTTCCTGCACAATTCCCTCAAACTGGGAGCAATTCATAACGTCCCTTACCTCCGCGCCCCAACACGCGCGACTGCGGATACAGACTCAATTTGGCGGAACGCACGCAGCTTTATGGCCAGGAGCGCCCGCGCGCGGTGCAAGCGCGAACGTACCGTTCCCACTGGGCATTGCAATATTCCCGCCGCATCTTCATAGCTGATTTCCTGCAGGTCGCATAACACAACCACCTCGCGGTAATGCTCCGAGAGATCGAGAACGGCGTCTCGCACTTGCTCAATGGTTTCGTTCCGGGCCAAGTCCACCGGGGCGGAGAATCGTAGTACCACGCTATTATTTCTTGTATCTGAATTGCCGTGTTTCCCATTAGCGTCGGCTTCGGTATCGGCCTCGGGAAAGGGAACCATGCGGCGGTCACGTTCAAAACGGCGCATGAGATGATTGCGCGCAATGCCGAAGACGAAAGCCGAAACCTCTCCGCGGCGGGGATCAAACCGTTCGCTTTGTTGAATCAGGGTCATGAAGGTTTCCTGCACAACATCCTCGGCGAGCGCCTGGTTACCGCTCATATGCAAAGCGAAGCGATACACGGGGCCCTGGAGGCGGCGATAAAGGACTAGAAAGGCTTCCTCGTCGCCCGCCCGCATGCGCACCAGCAAANNCATATCTCAGTATGACGATTTCCGCCGCGCCACGTTTCTTTCTACACCTGCTATTCCACCCGGGAGGGCGAAAAGTTCCATTTGTTTTCGTGGGCAGGGGGTTTGCCATTTTTTTTGGTTCCCGTCGGCGAAGATCGAAAACGAACCCCCTGGACAATTTCCCCAGCGCCTTATTATGATGCGCGGGGAGACGCGCATGACATTTTTGCGCGATTGGTTCAAATCGAAAAACGAGGACTCGTAATAGGAGACAGAACGGGGGG
>PKXT01000205.1 GCA_003133505.1 Acidobacteriota bacterium | reverse complement strand
TTTTTCTGTTGCCATATTTTCCGGGCAATACCGCTGCAAGGCCTTCTTCCGCAGTCTCGATAAAACCCAAATCGAGCACCGACCTGCGCCCCGCCATGGGGAGCGCGCCTCTGACCATGCTGAATTCCAATGGGCGCGAAAACCCTTTCCGGCCTCCAACCNNCCTCGCTTTGGTTCTTGGACCACAAGACAATTATTGGTTCTTCGGTTTCCGGCCAATGCAAGAGAGTTCTCCTGGAGCGCGACACCTGTGACCTGGGTCTGCCGTTGCAATTGCACGCCGTTGTTCTCGATGCCGCAACAGGGAAAATCCTCTCCGCATCAGCATGGCCGGTTACATCCTATGCAGACAGACAACATCCAGAAACTTCGTCCTTTACAGACCGGCGTCACTGCCTCCAACTCAATGCCAAAAATGGTCGACTCTAATCGCTACACCGCTGACAGTCGCGCACCCGCAAACCTTTTGGGATGTGAAAATTACATTTTTCTATTTGATAAAGAACACGACTATCAAATTGCGCCTTATGGTCCCCGTTTTTCTTCGACCAAGTCACCAAAATCACTGTTCTNNGCCGAAAAAAAGAAGGTCCAGAAACCTACAAGACCACTGAAGGGAAATAACTCAAACCATGCGCAAAGCTATCATCCTAATCTTCGTGATTGGATCCACCTCGCCAACCTTGATTTCGTCCCCAGCGAAAAACGAGAGCGCCAATACTATTAGGACGGCCAGCAACACGCAGCCTGGCAATACGCGGGTTGGCGTTGCCCAGGCCGTCATGCCGCAGGCAGAGATAACGCAAGCCGAGCTTCTCCGCCGCACGCAGGAGCTGTTCGACGCCGTCTCCTCCGGCAACCAGGCGCCCTGGAGAAAATATTTCGCCGACGATTGCCTCTACTTCGACGAAAAAGGCCGCAACATGGACAAAGCCGCGCTTATCGCCGACGTCACTCCATTGCCCCTGGGCTATTCCGGCGTCATCATCCTCGAGAAAGCCCAAAGCCACATTGAGGGAGATATGGCCATCCTGAGCTACGACCAGAACGAAAAGGAAACCATCTACGGCCAGACAGTGACCGCGCACTATCACGAAACCGACACATGGATGCGCCGCCACAGAGATTGGCAAATCGTCGCCGCCCAAGTGCTCCGCTATTACGAAGATCCCGCCCCGGGGAAAGTAGACCCCGCCAGTTTTTCCGGCTATGCCGGGACGTACCAACTCACTCCCACCGTAACTCTGACCATCTCGACCGACGGATTCCAGCTATACCGCCAGCGCGGCAGCCATCCGAAAGAACTTCTAATTCCCGAAGCCGCCGGGATCTTTTTCCGCAAAGGCGTCGAAGGCCGCATACTTTTCCCACTCGCCGATGACGGAAAAGTCGAGTCCTTGATTGACCGCAGAAACAACGAAGACGTCGTTTGGAAAAAGATGAAGTAATTTTATCGAAGGTGCGCTGCCTTCCTGGCGCGTCGCGGAGGAATATCGACAATCGTCACCGCATTAAGATTCGCCGCAATGCGATACAATATCGTCCGGCGAGCACATCCGTTTAAAACGTCGATGCTCCATATTGGCGAGGACATGGCGAGCGAACCAAACCAAAATCTAACGAGCGAATCAAAACTCGGTCCAGCAAGTAGCGTGAAGCCCAACGCTCCAACTGGTCCGGCTAGCCATTCGCCGATTCACTTTGGCACTTCGGGCTGGCGCGCCGTTATTGCCGATGAATTTACCTTCGACGGCGTTCGCCTGGCCAGCCGCGCCATCGCCGCGCATCTTCGCAAAACCAAATCAACACCCGAAGTGCTGGTCGGCTGTGACACGCGCTTTCTGTCTCCTGAATTTGCCCGTGCGGCAGCGGAGGTCCTTCGCGCCGAAGGCTGCCACACGCATCTGTGTGACCGCTCCACTCCCACTCCCGCACTGGCCTTCGAAATCCGGCGCACTCATGCGGATGGCGCCATCAACATTACCGCCAGCCATAATCCGGCCAATTACAATGGACTGAAATTTTCCGGCCCCGATGGCGGCCCGGCGCTGCCCGAAGTCACCAAAGACATCGAAGAATTTGTTGCGAAGTTTTACGCCGAGTCTGCTCAAATTTCTGGGGGCGATTCCGTTGCTGGCGCGTCAACTGATGTAACACTCAATNNGAGCCATATTTCGCGCAAATCGAAAAACTGGTTCGCTTCGACGTGATCCAAAAAGGCGGTGGCCATTTCGTCTATGACGCGCTGCACGGCTGCGGCGCCGGCTACCTTGATGAACTCCTCACGCGCCATGGAATTTCGGTTTCCACCATCCGCGCAAACCGCGACGTGCTTTTTGATGGCACCGGGCCCGACCCTTCCGAGGATAACGTCGCTGAATTGCGCAAGGAAGTTGCCGCCAGAGGCTCGATGGCGGGGCTTGCCACCGACGGCGATGCGGATCGCTTCGGCATTATAGATCGCAATGGCGCGTTCATTTCGCCGAATCACATTCTCGGGCTGGTGTTCGATTATCTGCTGCAAACCCGTAGCGACAGCAAGCTGGGTGTCGCCCGCAGCGTAGCCACCACGCATCTGCTCGACGCGGTCGCCAGGAAAAGCAGACGGCCCGTTTTCGAAACGCCCGTGGGATTCAAATATATTGGCGCGCTGGTCAATGAAGGCAAGATTCTGCTCGGCGGCGAGGAAAGCGCCGGCATGAGCATTGAAAATCATCTGCCGGAAAAGGATGGCATTCTCGCGTGCCTCTTGGTGGCGGAAATGATCGCCGCCCGGCGGACGTCGCTGGCGGAACAACTGCGCGACCTATTCAAACGGGTTGGCGCGGAATACTGGCCCGTCCGCGTGAATATTTCGCTGCCCGAAAACGCTGTGGAGAAATTGCAGCAGCGTCTGCGCGCCGATTTCGGGGATTTTGCCGGGCATCGCGTGGTTCGCGAAGATCGCACCGACGGATTGCAGCTTCTTTTTGACGATGATTCGTGGATTCTGATGCGCCCCTCGGGAACTGAGCCGGTGGTGCGCGTGTACGCCGAAGCTCACACAACCGCGGAGTCACAAAAATTGGCCGAAGAGGCCCGCAAATGGGTGCTCCAATGAAACCAGCTATACAACCATCATCCAAAGAGAAAATCAAACCTGCGATAAAGGGCTCGTGGCTGGGAGACATGTGGCGGGAGCACTCGAATATCCTGCTCGTGCTGCTGTGCTCGATTCTTCTGCTGCAGGATGTTTTCGGGGCGCATGGAATGATCGCCATGCGGCAATCGCAGCGCGAAACTGCTCGTGTCCGCCACGAGATTCAACTTCTCGACAACCAGAATCGCCAGGCCCAGCAGCGCATTCACGAGTTGCAGACGAATCCGGCGACCATCGAATGCATGGCGCGCGCTGGCGGTTTGGCGCGCCCCGGCGAGGTCGTTTTCGGGGTGACCGGAACCTCCGGCGAATCAGCGGAAGATGCCGATGCCGCCTGCTTTCCGCAGGCTACTCCGCCGGCGCAAAGCCCTCAGTCCGCCGCTACGCCGTCCCCCCCGACCCCCTAACATTTTCTGCGTGCACAGCGGCCCGAGCCTGCTTTAACTCTTTCCTGGCTGCTGCTTCAACTCTTGCTTCAGGGTCCCGCGCAACCAGTAAGGCAACGGCAATGTTCCCTCCTTCCACCGCGTTCGCAGCATTGAAAGCAGCAACATGGCCGAAAAAATCGCCGCAAACCCCAGGGTGGCCATGGGCAAGCTCTGGGAGTTTTTCCGCATGATCGAAAATCGGCCATAGACAAATTCGATGTGAACCCAATAGACCAGCAGCGATGTCTGCCCCAGTTGCGCGAGCGGACTGAACCATTTCGAAGGCGCGCCCCACCGGCACCACGCATAACTCAGGCAGATAATCATCCACAGCAGCCCGACGCGAACCAGCAGGAATTCCGGACTCGAATGCCAGAAGTCGTACACCGCATAGAAGTGCACCGGCGCCGCATCAATCCACAGGCCCAGCTTGTAGAAAATGGTCCCCGTGATACCAAGCAGCAATGTTGTGAGCGCAAGCCGATTTTTTATTTTGTCATTGGCCCAATCGCTAAATAGCACAAAGCCCGCGGCCAGGCCCGCAAACGCGAAGGCAGTCCACGGGAAAATGGGAAACAGCCAGGGTTGGGGTTGCCCGAACGTATGTACGCCGTTGATGTAGGACTCGAGAAACCATGGCAGCCATTTTGGCGCCCAGGTGGACCACAACGGCGGTGTGACCAACGCGATGACCGCCGCCGTCCCGCAGGCCAGCCAAAAATTGGCCCGGGACTGCTTCATGAAGCTGAACATCGGCGCCAGCCAGCAAACGACTCCCATCAGCATCATGGAAATGCCAATAGTGTTGAGGATGTCCACGCGGAGCAAATCCGTCCAAGGGGAGTTGGGCAGACCCAGGACAAATTCCTGCACGCGAAACAGCAGGCCGAGCGCGAAAATCTCCGCGCCGCGCCGGATGGTTACGGCGGCAATCCTGTTTGCCGGAGTGCCGCGCTGGCGCAGCTTGTCGGTTACCAGAGCGAAGGAAACTCCCGCAAGAAAAAGAAAAAGCGGCGCGGGAAGCGTTCCCCCCAGCGCGGCCCACTTGAAAAACATGGTGCGCCGCGGGGGATCGCTGAGCCACGAGGAATAGCAGTGCCACTGGAACATCAGCAGGCACGCAAGCCCGCGCATCCAGTCTATGTATTCCAGCCTTTTGCTGCCGCTCATTCTCTCGGCGCTCCCTAAAACTCGCGCTAGCATAGGCGGGGGAACGTCTGGATGCAAGAGTATCCGCCGGTTAAATGCTTACCACTCGGGAGGGCATCTCGCTCCTTCGCCCGGGCGTGCGAAGACCATCGAAGATAGCGCGCCGCAATTAGCGGACGACGCCGGTGAGCGGACTGGAGGCGCTGGCATAAAGCTTCTTGCCAATGCGGCCGGCGAGGAAGGCTTTGCGGCCGGCTTCGACGGCCTGGCGCATGGCCTCGGCCATGAGCACGGAATCTTCCGCGCCGGCAATGGCCGTATTCATAAGGATGGCGTCGGCGCCCAATTCCATTGCAATGGCGGCATCGGACGCGGTGCCCACGCCGGCATCCACGATGAGGGGAACTTCGGTGATGCGCTCGCGCAGAATGCGCAGATTCGCCAGATTTTGGATGCCCAGCCCGGAGCCAATAGGCGCCGCCAGAGGCATCACCGCCGCCGCGCCGGCGTCAATTAATTTTCGCGCAACAATCAGATCATCCGTGGTGTAGGGGAGTACAACAAATCCTTCCTTCACCAGGATGCGCGTCGCGACCAGCAATTCTTCCGTATCGGGAAACAGGGTTTGCTCGTCGCCAATCACTTCCAGCTTCACCCATTCCGAAAGGCCCACTTCGCGTCCGAGGCGCGCCGCGCGTACGGCTTCATCGGCCGCGTAGCATCCAGCGGTGTTGGGAAGCAGGAAATACTTGTCGCGGTCAACGTAATCCAGCAGAGATTCTTTTGAGCGGTCGGAAAGATTCACGCGGCGGACGGCGACCGTCACCATCTCCGCACCGGAAGCGGCATGGGCGCGCACCATTTCCGCAAAGCTGCGGTATTTCCCCGTGCCGAGAATCAGCCGCGAATGAAATATCCGGCCTGCAATACTCCAGGTTTCCGGCATCAGAATCTCTCCAGTAGGAAACTTTCCTTACTTTGAACGAAAATCAGATTCCCCGTTCGCCATGGTGGACTCAGAATGACCGCGCAACGCTTTGAGTCAGCTGCTAATGGCCAGCCTGTTGGACGCTGCCTCCCGATTCCGCGACTCGCGCTGGCGGCCGTGGTTCCTCCTGATCGGCGTAAAGCTGCGCAATGGTGCCGACAAATTTTTCTTCAATCCGGCTGCGGCGGAGTTTCATGGTGTAGGTCAACTCGCCGCCTTCAAAAGTAAATTCCGAATCCAGAATGGCGAAACGCTTGGGCTGCTCATAGGATGCCAAGCCAGCCGTCAGTCTGGCGATTTCTTCGCCGATCAGGCCCCGCGCATCTTCGTCCCCGGCTATCTGAGTTTCGTTCTCCAGGGGACGGCCGTGCTGCTTTGCCCATGCCCGCACCGCCGGGAAATTGGGCACCACCAGCAGCGCTACGAATTTCCGGCGATCGCCAACTGCCATTGCGTTGGAGATGTAGGGACTGGTTTTGACCCGGCTTTCCACCGCCTGCGGCGCAACAAATTTTCCCGATGCAGTTTTTAGAAGCTCCTTCTTTCGGCCGGTCACCGTTAGATAGCCGCCCCCATCAACGCCACCAATGTCGCCGGTGCGCATGAACCCATCGCCGGCGAAGGCCGCGCGGGTATCGTCCGACTTCCGGTAATAGCCCTGCATCACGCCCAATCCGCCCACCAGAATTTCCCCGTCCTCGGCAATGCGTACCTCCACGCCATCTATAGGCCGCCCGGCCGTGCCCACCCGGCACTGACTTGGCACGTTGGCGGTAACCACCGGCGAGGTTTCCGTGAGGCCATAGCCTTCATAAATGGGAATGCCGACAGCCCAGAAAAACTCGGACAATCCCTTTTCCAGCGGGGCGCTGCCGGAGGTAAAGCACCGCATTCGGCCGCCAATCGCGGAGCGGATCCTTCGGTATACCAGGCGATCGGCAATTCCCCAGCGCAATTTCAACCACGGAGAGGCTTTTTCCCCATATGCCCGCCACGAAACCGCGCCACTGGCAGTGGACAATGCCCATTGAAAAGCGCGCTTTCGCAAGCCGGAGAGCGTTTGCCCCCGCGCAATAGTGTTCGCGTAAATTTTTTCAAAGACACGCGGTACGGCTGCGGCGATGGTGGGGCGAACCTCGGCCAGGGCCTCCTGCAGATCCTCGGGCTGCTCAAGATACGAAATAGGGACTCCGCGGAAAAAATATCCATAGGTCATGGTCCGTTCATATACGTGAGCGAGCGGCAGGAACGACAGGGCCAGGTCCGTATCGTCAAAATCAAAAGAGCGAAAAGTTTCCAGGGAATTGGAGGTAAGATTCTGGTGGCTTAGCATCACCCCTTTGGGTTCGCCCATGGTGCCGGACGTGTAGATGATCGTGGCAAGGTCGCGCGGAGAAATTGTCGACGCCGCTTTGCGGTAGGATTCCACTGCCGCCTTGCTGCCCGGGGATACCAGCGCTTCATAATCGAGGAATTCCGCCTGGCGCGTGCGCGCTCCGGCCGCTATAACGTGGGCCATGGCGGGGCACCGCTCGCGAATCCGGGTGGTCTGGGAAATCGGCCCCTCGCCCGCAACCACTAAAATCCTGGCGCCCGAATCGGCAAGAATGGATGCCATCCTTTCATCTGATTCGCGAAAATATATCGGTACGGTGACGCCACCAATGCCCTGCACCGCGAAATCCACGATATGCCACTCGGGACGATTACCGGAAAACAAGGCGACGCGGTCTCCGGGAGCGACGCCCATCTGCAACAGCGATTCCGAAAGCGCGGAAATCCTATACAAGAATTTGCGGGATGACATCGACTTGCACTCCGCGCCGCGCTTGTACCGCAGCAGCTTCGGATTCGGGAAGCGATCCAGTGCCTGGAGGAGAGCCTGGGGAACGTTTGGATAATTCATGGGCTTCTGTATTTCACTGTAACGCAATGTTTCGTACGGGAGCAATGGCCCTCTGGTCCTAATACACGGCATGCAACCAGATGGCGAAATAGCGCTCCGGCCATCACGGGATTGGCCTTTGCAAAATGAACTATTAAGCCGCGCCCACGTGCGATAAGATGAATTCCGCGTCAGGAGACGCCGATGCCCAGCACTTCCGCACCAAACCCCACGACATACCAACCCGTCCGCGCACCGCGTGGCACTACACTTTCCTGCAAGGGCTGGCAACAGGAAGCGGCTCTGCGGATGCTGATGAATAATCTGGATCCCGAAGTGGCCGAACGTCCCGAGGAGCTGATCGTTTATGGGGGCACGGGCAAGGCCGCGCGCAACTGGGAATGTTTCCACGCGATTGTCGCTTCCTTGCGAAGCCTGGAAAACGATGAAACGCTCCTTGTGCAGTCAGGCAAGCCGGTGGGGATTTTTCGCACCCACGATTATGCGCCGCGCGTCCTGATTGCCAATTCAAACCTGGTTGGGCATTGGAGCAATTGGGAAACATTCAACGAACTCGACCGCGCGGGCCTGATGATGTATGGCCAAATGACCGCCGGAAGCTGGATTTACATCGCCAGCCAGGGAATCCTGCAGGGGACTTATGAAACGTTTGCCGCCGCGGGACGGCGCCATTTCGGTGGAGATCTCGCCGGCAAGCTCGTGGTCAGCGGTGGAATGGGCGGAATGGGCGGCGGGCAACCGCTGGCCGCCACGCTGCTGGGCGCCGCGTTTCTGGGAATTGAAGTGGATCCCGAGCGCATCAAGCGGCGGGTGAAAAGCGGCTATTGCGACATCATGGTCAACGACCTCGATGAAGCTCTGCGAATCATGAAAAACGCGGTGCGAAAACGTGAAGCCGTCTCGGTGGGGCTCGTCGGTAATTGCGCGGACGTTATTCCCGAACTGGCCAGCCGAGGTGTCGTTCCCGATCTGCTGACTGACCAAACCAGCGCGCATGATCCCTTGAACGGCTACGTACCCCGCGGCATGTCGCTCCAGGAGGCCGCTGAGCTTCGCGGGCGCGATCCGGGATCTTACAAGCAAAGGTCGCTCGATTCCATAGCCCTGCACGTGGAGGGAATGCTGGCGCTGCAAAGACTGGGATCGGTAACCTTCGACTATGGCAATAACATTCGCACTTTTGCCTTCCAACAGGGAGTAAAGAATGCCTACGATTTCCCGGGGTTTGTATCCGAATATATTCGCCCGCTGTTTTGCGAAGGGCGCGGGCCATTTCGCTGGGTAGCGCTCTCCGGTGATCCCGCTGATATTCACCGCACGGACGAGCTGGTTCTGGAAATGTTTCCTCACGATGAAATACTTACTCGCTGGATCAAACTGGCCCAGAAACGGGTGCGATTCCAGGGCTTGCCCGCGCGCATCTGCTGGCTGGGTTATGGTGAACGGCACCGCTTTGGATTGGCGCTGAACGATCTCGTCGCGCGAGGAGAATTAAAAGCTCCCATCGTAATGGGACGCGACCATCTGGATTGCGGCTCGGTCGCTTCGCCTTACCGCGAAACCGAAAAAATGCGCGACGGGTCTGATGCCGTGGCGGATTGGCCGCTGTTGAATGCATTGCTCAATACCGCCAGCGGCGCGAGCTGGGTTTCCATCCACAATGGCGGCGGCGTCGGAATCGGCTATTCTCTCCATGCTGGGCAGGTCACTGTGGCTGATGGCACTCCGGAAATGGCGCGGCGTATCGAGCGCGTCCTCACGAGTGATCCCGGAATGGGCGTGATTCGCCACGCGGATGCTGGGTATCCGCAAGCGATTGATTTCGCCCACGAGCGCGGCGTGAAAATTCCCATGGAAAAGATTTAAGCCGTACCCGCGTTGCAATTCATCCAATCATCAGGCAGCAGGCATTGAGGCAGGCCAAATTTTTGCGGAATAGCCGCGAATGGCCACAGGCACGTGACCCTTTGCATCATTATATGGAGGCGGCATGATCGTCATTACGGGAGCGACAGGAAACACAGGCAGATCCGCAGCGGAAAAGTTACTGGAGGCTGGCGAACGCGTTCGCGCAATTGGACGCAACGCCGAAAAATTGCAGGCCCTCGCACATAAAGGAGCGGAGCCTTTGGCGGGTGATGTACTGGATTCAGGCTTTTTGGCGCGGGCTTTTAGCGGCGCGGACGTTGCCTATTTGATGATCCCTCCCAATATGACCTCAAAAGATCCGCGCGGCGAGCAGGAACGCGTTACTGATTCGTTCGCCGCGGCGGTGAAGAAATCAGGAATCAAGCGAGTAGTCGTCCTGAGCAGTATCGGGGCGGACAAGAGCGAACGGACTGGTCCGGTCGTGGGCCTGCACAATTTCGAGGAGAAAATAAAAGACATCGGCGGAGTGAACGCGCTCTTCCTGCGTCCCACTTATTTCATGGAAAATCATTTGGCGCAGATTCCCGTGATAAAGGCAATGGGCATCATGGCCGGCACAATTCGCGCCAACCTGAAAATGGCGCAGATTGCCACCAGGGATATCGCTCAAGCCACGGCGGATGCTTTGCGAGAGCGCGATTTCGAAGGTCATCAGACACGCGAATTGCTTGGGCCGCGCGAAATTACGTTTGAAGAGGCGGCTACGATTTTCGGGCGGACCATCGGGCGTCCTACATTGAAATATCAGCAAGTGGCCAACAGTATGGCTGCTATGGGAATGCGTCAGATGGGACTTTCCGACGAAGGCGTGAGGCTGTTTCTGGAAATGGCCGACGCGCTCAATGACAGATGGATGAAGCCTTTGGAAACGCGCTCGGAGGTCAACACAACGCCAACCACGATGGAGCAGTTTGCGAGCGACGTTTTCGCGCCGGCGTATAATCGCACAGCGTGAAGATTAGTTGCGTATGCCCGGGACTAAGCGAGTTTCAGGCTTGGGCGTTCCGGGATTGCCGTGCAGCGGGACTAACCCTACACCGTTCCATTGGTAGTATCTGGTGCCGCAGTTTTTTCCCTCCGGACAGCCGCTTGCGGTCAGCAGGCTGCTGTTTGCTTTGTAACCAAGCCCTGTAAGAATATCCTTCAAGTTCAAGTCATCCATTGAGATTGCCCTAAACGGGGGATCAAAAAGCTGCCCATTGAGTTCATCAACAATTACAAAGCTATCTGGCGCGCGAAATTGCTCAAAAGAATAGGCTCGATCTTGCTGAGCAGCCAGCGCTGAGGCAAAGCAGAGAACCAAAATAAAAATGCCATATTTCATGCTATATCCCTTTGAATAAGATCCTAATCACAGGGCTCCGTGGTTGGTCAAAACATAGCGCGAACCACATGGAAACGCTACACTTTGCGATGCATGAAACCATCCAGTCCCAAACATGATTCGTGGCTGATCACCAACTGCGCTGAGCTTGTCACCGTCGCGGGTTCAGCGCCGCGCCGAGGGAGGAATCTCCGCGAGATTGGGATTATCGAAGATGGCGCGCTGCTGGTTCACAACGGCAAAATCGCCGCCATCGGCACTCGCCGCCATATTGAAAAGCTTCCCGCTGCGCGGCGCGCACGCAAACTCGACGCCGGGGGCCGCGTGGTTCTTCCCGGCTTCGTGGACTCGCACACCCATCTTGTATTTCCAGCCAGCCGCGCCGTTGAATACGAAATGCGCATCGGCGGCGCATCTTACGAAGAAATCGGCCGCGCGGGCGGCGGAATTGTTTCGTCGGTGCGCTTGCTGCGAAAAGCCCCTGCAGCGGCGCTGGAATCGCAGGCTCGTGGCTGGCTCGACATTATGGCCGCACATGGCACGACTACCGTGGAAGCCAAAAGCGGCTACGCGCTGAATCTCGCTGGGGAGTTGAAAATACTCGAAGTGCAGAAATCTCTTGGCCGGAAGCAGCCCCTCGAAATCGTCTCCACATTTCTGGGCGCGCATGTCCCTCCGCCGGAATATTGCGACGATCCCGCTACCTATATTGAGAAAATTGCACGAACGTGGCTGCCTCGAATCGTTCGCGCCGGTCTGGCGGAATATTGCGATGTGTTTTGTGATCGCGGCGCATTCACCGTTGACCAGGCGCGAATGCTGCTGACCGCTGCGAAAAAACTCGGAATGGGCCTGCGCCTCCATGCCGAGCAACTCACGAATACTGGCGGCGGCCGGCTCGCGGTGGAATTGGGCGCGGCCAGCGCCGATCATTTGGATCAGGTGACGAACCAGGACATCCGTATTTTGGCCGCCAGCGATACGGTATGCACGTTGCTGCCGGGATGCTCGTTCCACCTTGGACTGCGCGATTATGCGCCGGCGCGCAAGTTCGTCGAAGCGGGCGCTGTTATCGCGCTGGCCACCGACTTCAATCCCGGTACGTGCCCCACTCCGAATATGCAGATGATTCTCTCGCTGGCCTGCACGCAGATGCGCATGACCCCCGCGGAAGCGATCGCCGCATCCACGATGAATGCCGCATATTCGCTCGGCCGCCACGAACGCATCGGGTCGCTCGAAACCGGCAAGGACGCTGACCTGGCCATCTTCGACGTGGCCGATCATCGCGAAATCCCGTATCATTTTGGAGTCAACCACTGCTGCCTGGTAATGAAACGCGGAATTGTTCTGCAATCGCGTGGAATTGTCTAAGTTCGGGTTATATCCATTGAGTTGGGCCAACGGACATCAGCGGCGGAATCCCCTGAATCGAGAATCCTGCGAATGAAAAGACTGATCGAGTGCGTACCGAATTTTTCCGAAGGCCGCGATCCCGCCAAGGTGGCGGCGCTGGTGGAGGTGATGCGCGCCGTTCCCGGTGTTTTCATTCTGGATCGCGAAAGTGACGTGGACCACAACCGCTGCGTGGTCACGCTGGCTGGCGAGCCGGAGGCCGTAGCGGAAGCCGCGTTGCTCGGAGTAGGCAAAGCGCTGGAATTGATTGACCTTACCAAGCATACCGGCGCGCATCCCCGCCTGGGCGCCGCTGATGTGATCCCCTTCATTCCCGTGGAAGGCGTTACGCTGGACGACTGCGTGGCGCTCGCGAAAAGAGTGGGCCGCGAGATATGGGAGCGTTACAAGATTCCCGTTTATTTTTATGAAGCCGCCGCCACCCGCCCGGACCGCACCAACCTCGAAAATATTCGCAAAGGACAATTTGAAGGCCTGCGCGACGATGTGCTGATCAATTCCAATCGCGCTCCCGACATCGGCGATGCGCGGCTGCATCCCACGGCGGGGGCAATCGTGGTGGGGGNNTGGGGGCGCGAAAATTCCTGATTGCCTACAATATCAACCTGAATACGTCGGACGTGGAGATCGCCAAGAAAATCGGCAAGGTCATCCGCTTCTCGAATGGCGGCCTGCGCTATGTGAAGGCCATGGGCGTGGATCTGCGCGCGCGCCAGATCGCTCAGGTTTCCATCAACCTTACCGATTTTGAGCAGACCCCAATGCATCGGGTCTTTGAAATGGTCGAAAGCGAAGCGCGGCGATATGGCGTTTCGATTGTGGGCAGCGAGATTGTCGGGTTGGTGCCCAAACGCGCGCTGGAAATGACCGCGGACTTCTATCTTCAACTCGAAAATTTCTCGTCATCGCAGGTGCTTGAAAACCGGTTGGAGTCTTCGCTAGGCGGCATACCCGCGGAAACGGGCGGCAACCTTGCCGCGCTGGCGCAGCCATTCTTGGAAGCGGTCGCGCATCCATCCGCCACTCCGGGAGGAGGTTCGGTCGCCGCCCTTGCCGGGGCGCTGGCCGCATCCCTGGGACAAATGGTGGCGGGCCTGTCGCGGAAAAAAAAATCGCAGTTTACGTTGATCGAAAAGCTCAGCGAAGAACTGGCCGGGCTGCAGGCCTCGGCGCGTTTTCTAACTGAGGCTATTGACCGCGACGCGGCATCCTATGATGCCGTGCTTGCGGCGTTCAAGTTGCCGAAGGAAACTGTGGAAGACCAGGCCAGCCGCGAACGAGCAATTCAAGTGGCAACGCAGGGAGCGGCCGAGGTTCCGCTTTCAGTGGCACAACACGCGGCGGAAGTTTATGAAAAGCTGGGGCAACTGGAAGCCATCTCCAGCGCCTCTATGTTATCAGACCTGCGCGTGGGACGGCTGATGGCCGCGGCAGCAGCGCGCGGGGCAATGGAAAACGTGGCGATCAATCTCGATTCGCTCACGGATGCCGCCTTCATTGACGATATGCGGCGAAAAATGAAAGAGGTCGAAGCCAGGCTCGTATCCCCTCACGCGCCCGCCGGCCGTAGTTAATTCCCGGAGGATTTTGAAATGCGTACAACATTGAAACGAGCAGGAGTTCTGTTCTTAGCCGCGGTGATGCTGACCACAGCCTTTGTCGCAGTCACCCCGCGGCGGAGCGGTGCCGATACATTGAGCAGCTCGATCATTGCCCTGTTTCCGAAGGACACCGGCGAGTTTGCCTACGCGGACCTGAAATCAGCCCGCCAGTTCCCGTGGTTTGCGCAGTTGCGCGATCAGGTGCTGCCCGCGCGCTTTCGTCAATTCGAACAATTCCTGACCACTGCCGGAGTGGATCCTAATGCCCAGGTGGAGGAGTTGGCTTGGGCTTTTATTCCCGGCGCGGGCAGCTCTTCGGAGCAAATGGTGGGAGTCGCCTTGGGGACCTTCAACCCCCCGGCGACTGAGAACGCTTTTAAGCAGCGTAAATTGCCGGTGGTTACAGATCGGGGTTTCCATCTGTATTCCTCCAACGGCACCGATGCCGGCGACATTATGTTCGTGTTTATTGACGCGAATACGGCGGCCTTCGGCTCGCGCACGGCGCTGGAGCAGTTGCTGGATGTTCGCGCGGGTCTGGCTGACAATATCACTCACAATGAGACTCTGGGCCCGCTCATCTCCGAAGCCAACGGCAGCGGGCTTTTCTGGGCGGTGATGAACCACGCCTATTCACAGGTTACGCTGAAGCAGTTACTCCCCCAGGAGGCCAGCCAGTTTCCGCAGGCTGCGAAAATCGTGGATCGAATCCAATCCATGTTCCTGAATATCCACGCCGATTCCGGCCTGGATACCCATTTCCACGCGGTTTGCGCGTCACCAGACGATGCCAACGTGCTGGCCGCCGCGCTGCAAGCGNNTCGTACTTTATCGCAAATATCAAGCTTCGCAGACCAATCAGGACTTGGCTACCGCTCTGGATGAAGTCAAGATTTCCGCCGCTGGCGACCGGCTGACCATAGAAATTCCGGTGTCACAGGATCAACTTACCGCGTTGCTGCGGAAGGGCACCTTCGCTGTAAAAATGTAGCCTGAAGAATTAGCCCTTGGGATACGCCGAGGATGACGCGGTGGCCCGCTCCAGAACGAAAAATTAGGAATGGCGGTTTGAGCCGTGGGAATACTGTACCAGCGTGGTTCTAATCTTTCCGCCAACCGGCTGGCTGATGATTCGATCCACGCCATTACTCGATTCGACGGGCGTTTCATCCTGCGGAGCGAAACCCATTGCGGTACACGCAAGGGTCTTTGTACGATGTTTCGGAGCGGGGGGCGCTAACTTCCCCGGGTGCTCCAGCACTACCTCTACCCGATCGTCATATTCCAGGACCGAAATCTGCAAACATTCGCTATGACCATTGCCGCTGGATTTCGTCTGGGGAAAACCCTTTGGAATATCCGAACTGATTTGGGGCCATGCGTGAATGCACAGGTCTTCCGCTTTCCGGAGAAGCGCGGATTCAGCCTGGGCCTGCATGCCGGTATGAGCAGCCACGTGATGAATTGCGGCAATTACCGCCGGAATCAGGCGGTCGTCATCCGCGAGCAGTAGTTCCGTTCGGGATTTTTCCCTAGTCGCCACGATGTTCGTCGCCGACCAATGCGCGCCGCCGGACTTCCAAATCCATCCAACGACCGCGCGGAACAATTAATTCTCTGGTAACTCTGAGTAAACGCTCTGTTGCCACTATAGGCCGCAAGGCGTCTGGAAACAAGCCCCTCGTTATAGCGGGCGCTCGATTCGCCCTCACGGTAGCGCGGCGCACACCCGGCGCGAAATACCGGATAATTATGAGCGGGAGATGGGAGTTGGGAAAATGCCTAAATATATTTCGCAACACACATTGGCTTGCCTCACCCGCCAGGGTGCCGAGGGGCTGGCCGCGCGACTCCTGCAGGCCGACACCGTAAAAACGGTTCGCGTTATGGTCAACATGATGGAGGCCAAAATGCTCGCGGAATTCGAAGCTGAGAATCGCGAAATCCTCGACCAATGGCTGGCTAAGAATCGCTTTCATTCCGACTGGATTCTTCGAATCGAGTACGAGTGACGGCAGGCTCACGCTCCTGTAGATTATTCGCTGTGCAATTTCGTATTCCCTACATTCTCTATGCGTCTGATATACAATGGTCGAGCGGCAATTGTAAGAAACTGAAAGGAGAAATATCGTGGCTGATTACGCGCATCCCGAAGCATTGGTTTCGACTCAGTGGGTCGCCGACCATCTTTCCGGTGCCAGCGTTCGTCTGGTGGAAGTGGACGTGGATACGTCGGCCTACGATCAGGGCCACATCCCCGGCGCGGTGGGCTGGAACTGGCAATCGCAGTTGCAGGATGACGTCCGGCGCGACATTGCCAATGCCAAATCCTTTGAAGCGCTGCTCTCCAAATCCGGCATTGGCAACGACACAACGATTGTTCTTTATGGCGACAACAATAACTGGTTTGCCGCCTGGGCTCTCTGGCAGTTGAAATATTATGGGCATCACGACGTTCGCCTGATGAATGGCGGCCGTAAGAAATGGCTGGAGGAGGAGCGCCCTCTTACCACTGACGCGCCTTCCCTCACTTCCACGGCCTATCACGCGGCGCAGCCTGACGAATCTATTCGCGCCTACCGCGCACAGGTCGCCGCAGCCGTAGAAAAAGGCGCGCCCGGGCAGCTGGTGGACGTCCGCTCACCGGATGAATTCAGCGGAAAAATCATCGCTCCTCCGGGAATGAGCGAAACGGCCCAGCGCGCTGGCCACATTCCAGGCGCAGCCAGCATTCCCTGGTCCCAGGCGGCCAATGAGGATGGTACGTTCAAATCCGCCGACGCTTTACGCCAGCTTTACGAAGGTAAAGGTGTGAATTCCCAGGGCGAAGTCATCACCTACTGCCGTATCGGTGAGCGCAGTTCGCACACTTGGTTCGTTCTGCGCTATTTGCTTGGATTCCCTCAAGTGCGCAATTACGATGGCTCCTGGACCGAGTGGGGCAACCTGGTCGGCGCGCCCATCGAGAAAGAAACCACAGCCCGCTAAGTGTTCCCCGGTGAACGCAGGCGTAGTGGCTAGAGAGTAATCGTGAAAGGCTGGATGCTGGTTAGGGTAGTGGACCCGGTGGTCACACTGACATCGCCCGTCACCGCGCCGGAGGGAATAACCGCGGAAATGTATGTGCTTCCTTGCAGCGTGATAGACGTGGCTTGAACTCCGCCGCCGAATGTTACTACGGAGCCGCTGTTGAAACCTTGGCCGAGAATGCCAAGAGTGCCGCCTTGGTGTCCAGATGGGGAGACCTGGCCAGCGAATGGCGGCAGGCTAACATCCAGGCTGAAGAAAACGCCCTCATCGTATACCGTGCCGTTGATCGTGGTTCCGTAGAGCAGGCCATTGGTTCCCTGAAATAACTGTGCTTCCGGGTGGCACCCGTCGGTTTGGTCAAGGCTGTGGAGCACTGTAAAAACTCCCGCGGGAGTGATTTGAAAGATCGTGCCACACCCTGCGGCGCCGTCGGGGCCTCCGTATTCAGCGGCGCCGTAAAGATTGCCGTCGCTGGCTAGAAGAAGGCCGATGGGCAGCTCACCATCGCCAATCGTCATATGGAGGAACACATTGAATACCTTCGAACTCGTCAGAGAGTAAATCGTGCCTGGCCCGTTGTTCGCGCCAAAAATGAGCGTTCCATAGAAGTCGCTGCCGGTACCCTGAATGATGCCTGTAAGAGGATTGCTTCCTTCGCTTGAGGTAAATGAGTGCAGCGTCGTATAGGCTCCCGAAGGCGCAAGCTTGAAATCCGTCCCCGCCCCATTTACCCCATCTTTGTCTGTTCCGCCATAGAGATTGCCGTCATTCCCCAGGTTCAATTGTCCGTCGAAGGAACCGCCGCCCGTAAGGCTGTAAATGGTGCTGAATTCACCGCTGGGAGTTATTTTGTAGACTACGCCGCCGGTGCTCGATCCGGATGTGCCGTAAAAATCCCCATCACCGCCGAGAACAAGCGCAAAGACAGGATCCATGCCGTCTCCCGTATTGGCGAAATTGTGCAACACCGTGAGCGTGCCCGAAGGAGTTGCCTTGAAAAGTGTGCCAAAATTGTTGGTTCCCCCTTCATCGGCGTTCCCGTAAAAATTTCCATCAGGGCCGAGCGTAAGGCCGCCGATACCAAACTGGCCCTCTGGGCCGGTCAAATTATAAAGCACGGTAACCTTTCCGGCGGGAGTGAACTTGGAAATCGTGCCGCAGCATGCGGCTCCTCCACCTTCAGACTCCATGTAGAAATTGCCGTCGCGGCCCTGCGCCATTCTGGCGCTCATAAAATTGTAAGGGTCATTTTTCTTGGGATTCATTTCGTGCAGGACAGTGTAGGTTTGGGCAAGCGCCGCTGCAGGCGTGAAGCCTAAAGCCGACACCAGCGCAACTGTGGTTACAAGAGTCCAGCGGAGGGTGCAACGCGAAATCGACAAATTGGTCATGGTCGAGTCTCCCTTCTACAGCGCTGAGGGTTGTCCTGAGATTGAGCGACATTCCCGCTAGACCCCGGGGCAGCGCGATTATATGCTCAAACGCTTCTGCCGAACCATGGGTTTTCATCCCCTCCATCTCACGCGAATACGGTCATCCCGGAGGGGGTGCATTTTAACAAGACCTGCGCGCGTGAGTATCCGTTCTGGCGGTGTAAGGCCGATTTCTTGACTGCGCTTTTCGCGCATGTTAACGTCGCGGATTGCTCCTATGCTGAGATTTTCCCTGTGACGTCACCGGCCACCGTACCTCTGCGCAAAACCGCGCTTCATTCCGCCCATAAGCGGCTTGGCGCGCGTCTGGTGAGTTTTGGCGGATGGGAAATGCCGCTTGAATACTCCGGGATACTCGCCGAGCATTTGGCGGTCCGGAATACGGCGGGCCTTTTCGACGTTTCCCACATGGGTGAGATCGAAGTTCGCGGCGACAACGCCCTTGCATTAGTCCAGTGGGTGACCTGCAACGATGCGTCGCGCTTGATTGACGGCCAGGCGCAATATTCCGGCCTGATGACCTCGGCGGGCACATTTGTGGACGACCTGCTGGTACACCGCATTTCGCCTACGCACTACTTGCTCTGCGTGAATGCCGGCAACCAGGATCGCGATTTTCAGCACATTGTGGACCAAAACCGGTTCGGCGCTGAACTCGAAAATGCCGGGCCGCGTTACACTCAAGTCGCCCTGCAAGGCCCCAAAGCGCTGGAAATTCTTCAGCGGCTCACTCAAGTACAGCTTGCGCCCATCGGCTATTACTATTTCGCTTTTGGGTCCGTCCTTGGGGTAGATTGCCTGGTTGCGCGCACGGGCTATACCGGCGAAGACGGCTTCGAGCTTTATTTCGCTCCCGAACATTCCGAAAAAATCTGGAATGCCATCCTCGAATCCGGCGAACGCGACGGTTTGATTCCCTGCGGACTGGGCGCGCGNNCACGCCGTGGGAAGCGGGCCTCGGCTGGATCTGCAAGCCGGCTAAGGGTAAATTTCTGGGCAGCGATATACTGTTGGAGCAGAAGCAGAAGGGCCTTACCCGAAAGCTCACCGGATTTGAGATGAATGATCGCCTGATCGCCCGCGATGGTTATGCCGTCCGTTGCGGTGACGGCGAATCCGGCCAGGTCACCAGCGGCGGTCCCGCGCCCAAGTTGAAAAAGAATATTGGCATGGCCTATGTGCCGCCCAAATATGCCACGCCTGGCGTGGAAATTGAAGTAATCATACGCGGGCAAGCGGTTGCCGCACACACCGTCTCCCTGCCGTTTTACAAACGCGAACGCCAGGCATAGGCAGCCCAAGAATATAAGGAGAGAAAATGGTTCCCTCGGATCGCCGGTACACCAAAGAACACGAGTGGGTCCGCGTCGAAGGCG
>PKXT01000136.1 GCA_003133505.1 Acidobacteriota bacterium | reverse complement strand
ATGAAAATCCGGACCAACTTCTTCAGAACCCACGACGCGAATCGAAGGCGGCAATAGCGCATTTAGGGCCCGCTGAAATTCCAAAGCGGTCAATTGAGAGCGCGTACGAAATGCGGCCACCTGTCCCAGCGCGTGTACGCCGGCATCGGTCCGGCTGGCCCCCTCCACCTGGATTCTCTCCTGGGTGATTCTTCTAGCCGCGTCCGCAAGCGCCCCTTGAATCGTGGCGATGTTAGGCTGCATTTGCCAGCCGTGGAATGTGGTCCCCTCATAGGCAAGCGTGATTTTGATGTTGCGCATTCAGGTGTGATTATCACACGGCGAAACCCGTGAAACGCCTACTCCGTGCCAGAGGACTTTTTTCGCATAGCCGCAATCTGGCAAATGTCACCTGTTCGCTGGGCAATCAGGAGCGGAAATGACTCCCAGGGCGCACGGCGGCATCGCCGGTACGGCATAGGGGGCAGTCGCTGGGATCATAACTCCGCACATCCATGTGTAACAGGGCTTCCGTGCGAACGGGCAGATTGAGGTCGCCGCCGCTGCGGTCAATGATCGCGCCAGCGGCCACAACCAGGCCTCCCTCGGATTCAATCACCGAAATTGTTTCACGCGTCGAGCCCCCTGTCGTCCAAACATCTTCAATCACCAGGATTCGCTCTCCCTGTTCCACTCGGAAATTGCGGCGCAGGGCCAGCCTCCCGGAGGCGTCCCGTTCCACGAAGATTGCTCGCGTTCCCAGGGCGCGCCCCACTTCCTGTCCAATAATCACGCCGCCCAGGGCAGGAGAGATTACGCAGCCGATCCCCAGGCCGGGAAACTTCGCCGCCAAATCTCGCCCCAGAGACTCCGCATGAGGCGGATATTGCAGCACAGCGGCACATTGAACATACGTATCGCTGTGGCGGCCACTGGAAAGCTCAAAATGGCCCCGGCGAATGGCCTTGCAATTTTCCAGTAACGTTAAAATGTCCAACTCGTCCATCGCATGTCTCCGCCGATCGTGGGAACCGACGGTAGCCTAGGACGGGCGACACGTCTGTGTCAATCCGGTAACCGAACGGTCGCGTTATCCGCGACCATGCAATTATCGAAAGTCCAGGTGCAAGAAATGCCACACACCATATGACAGAAAGCGTGTCCTCTTTGAGACCTCGCCGTCTGGGACCTTCCCTCAGGCAGGTGTCCGACGGAATGTGCCCGCCCTAGAAACGCTCGCGCCAAGCGCCGAATTCTGCAAAAATGCGTCAATCCCCTTAAAATACGGATGGTCGGCTTCATGCAATGAGCATTGGTTTGGCGTCGTTTGAAACAAATTGACCATTTTGAACGTTGTAGAAGACTTAGGACAGACTTCGTACCCGCCGGGGCGGGAATTGGGGAGAGAAGACTAACATGATGGGACGCACAATCGGGCATTTGAGCCGGACGATATTGGTGGCAATTCTTTCTGCTTCAATGATGACGGGCGGCCCAGCCTTTGCGGGTCAGCAAGCAACGCCCGCCCCCGCGCAGAACCAGCCGAATCAGCCGACACCCACTCCAGGAAATATCCCAACAGCTCAAGGCGCGATTGGGGCGCAAAATCAGCAGCCCGGTAGCACCGCGAACCCCGCGCAGCCCCCGGCGTCGGGGACTTCCAACCCAACGGCTGTTCCAGCGGGTACACCGCCGGGTCAAACACCTTCCCAAACCGCGCCGGCTCCTGGAGCGCCGCAAGCCCAAAGCGAAAATGGTTCCGAGACGGCAACAAATCCTCAGCCGGGTCAGGTTGAAAATCCGACCGGCGGCATCTCGCCATCGAGTTCTCAGGGAACGCCCAGCGGCTCAGGGTCCATCGTGGCCCAGACCCCAGCAAACGGGCCAAGTGGGGTGACAGTAAATTCCACCCCGCTGACACTGAGCGTGGGAGCGGACTATAGCCGTGCCAAACCGTGGTTCCCTAATTTCATCGGGCCTTATACTGAGCCGCACATTGATCAGCCCCAGTTTGTCAATTCACCAAAGATCAATCAGCTGATTCGCGACGGCAAGTTATATCTGAGTTTGCGCGACGCGATTGCTCTTGCCCTCGAAAATAATGTGGACATCAGTGTGGCGGAATATTCACCACGCCTGGCCGAGACGGATATCTTGCGCACGCTATCCGGCGGCGCGGCGCGCGGCGCTTCAGGTACGGGTACCGCGCAGGTGCTGGGAAATATTCCCACCGCGACCTTCGATCCAGTGATTACCAGCCAGCTTTTCTGGGAGCGCTCGGCGATCCCCGTGAATAACGCGCTGCTTTCGGGAGTCGGAGTGAGCAGCGCGCAGTTGTTATCACTGGTCAATTACACCGCCGAGGCCAATTTTACCTATTCGCAGGCCTTTCACACGGGCACGTCTTTTTCGGTTTCTTTTTTCAATACGCGCGGCTCGTCAAATTCACCAGAATCGGTTTTCAACCCCTTCGTTCAATCCACCGCCACGTTCTATATTCAGCAGCCCCTGCTCAATGGCTTCGGACGGGAAATAAATACCCGGTTCATTGTGGAAGCGCGAAACAGTCAAAAGATCGCCGAATCCCAGTTGGAGCAACAGGTGATGACTACCCTTACCCAGGTTCAGAACCTCTATTGGGAGCTGGTGTACGACCGTCAGAATGTGAATGTACAGCAAGCCGCCGTGGACACATCCCAAAAACTCTTTGNNTCAAAAGCAGGTGCAGATTGGCACCCTGGCGCGCATCGAAGTGACCCGCGCCGACTCCCAACTGGCCACCGACCAGCAAAATCTGATTGTTGCGCAGGCCGTGGTCCTGCAGGAGCAAACAATCCTGATTAACGCCATCGCAGCAAATCCCATGGCGCCCGAATTGCAGAATCTGGACGTGATTCCCACTGACGATATTCCCGCACCCGGGCCTGCGGAAAATATCCCCCTCCAGGAAGCCGTGAATGAGGCATGGAGCAATCGTCCTGAGCTTAAACAGGCGCAACTGAACCTAAAGAATTTGGGTATTGAGGTAAAGGCAACCAAGAATTCCCTGCTGCCCATCGTGAATGCATACGGTGAGTATCAAGCCACCGGCTTGGGAGGTAATTTCGTCTCCACCAATGAAACTGCAACTTCGTACACGCCTGACTTGCAGGCGCCGGTTGTCAACACCGCCGGTGATCCGGTCCTGGTAAATAACGCACCCGTATATATCGGAGCTCCGCTTAATTTTACAACTACATCCACCGTCCTCTCCCAAGGCGGCCTCAACGACGACTTGCGGCAAATCGGCAACAACCGGTTTCCCACCTACGTGGGAGGTCTGAATATCACTCTTCCCATTCGCAACCGCGCCGCACAGGCCGATGCCGCGCGTGCCCTGCTTGACGAACGCCAGGCCCAAACAACTTATCAACAAACCCAGAATACCGTTATGCTCGACGTTCGCAATGCCATTATCGCGTTGGAACAGGACCACGCGCGTGTCGATGCGGCCGCGCGCGCCAGCGTCCTGGCGCAGGAAACGCTCGATGCCGAACAAAAGAAATTTCAGCTTGGTGCATCTACCACGTTCCTCGTGATTCAGGACCAAAAAGACCTGACCTCCGCGGAAGGAACTGACCTTCGCGCCAGAGCTGACTTGGTCGAGGCGCGGGTTAATTACGAAAAAGCGCTGGGCAGAACGCTCGAAACCAACAACATCACCGTGGGCGATGCGAAATCACGAACGATTACCAGGAATCCAAATATTCCCGGCACCCCCAGCAGCCAGCTGCCCGGCGGCAAATAGCGGCAAAGAGACAAATGGCGCGCTCTTGCCGCTTCCTTGATGTAACCCCGCGGACTGCCTCCGAACACAGCCGGGCAGCGACCGTCCTTCGTTGTACATGCTTAAGCACAAATTCCTTCAGGAGAATCGCTGATGAGAATTTCGCCTCGGGCTCACCGCTGTGCAA
This sequence comes from Acidobacteriota bacterium, assembly GCA_003133505.1. GTDB lineage: Bacteria > Acidobacteriota > Terriglobia > Acidiferrales > UBA7541 > PALSA-278. The sequence continues at coordinate 1,534 of PKXT01000136.1, read as the reverse complement.
TCCTGCTGCTGTTGGCATCCTGGTCAAGCGGCGCGTGGGCACAAGAGAGCCAGCTCGCCGCTCGGGAGGGAAAACCGCCGCGNNATGATGTCGCGGCAAGAAGTAACCAGCATCATCGCGGCATCCCGAAAAATTGTTTCGCCCAACGGCGTCGAAGAGCTGTTATCCGTTCAAATAAACGGCTCGACCCAATGGTTATCCATCCGCGGCAGGGACCGGCGTAATCCCATCCTGCTTTTTCTGCACGGCGGCCCGGGCTCCCCCACTATGCCTGTGGCGTATGAATTCCAAAAACCTGGGAGGATTATTTCACGGTTGTGCAGTGGGACCAGCGCGGCGCTGGAAACACCTACGCGGTGAATGATCCCGTGGCGCTTGCCTCATCAATGACCATTGAGCAGATGACAAGCGATGCGGAAGAGGTGGTCCGCTACTTGCTCAAGCAATACGGGAAGGGAGAAATTTTTGTGCGGGCCACTCCTCGGGAAGCGCGCTGGGCGTGGCTCTTGCTCAACGGCATCCGGAATGGCTCTACGCCTATTTAGGAGTAGGGCAGGTGGTGAACGAATAAAAAAGCGATGAAGAAGGATATCGCTTTGCGCTGGGACAAGCCAGGGAGCATCACAATATGGAAGCGGAACAGGAGTTGGTTGCGATAGCGCCGTATCCGGGAAACCCGGGGACGCTGACCTTCGCCAGGATCCAGGCGCAGCGGAAATGGCTTATGTATTATGGCGGATTGACCTACGGCAGGAGCGACTTTTCCTACGATAGTTACGCGCGGCTTCTCTCCCCCGATTATACGCGGAAGGACTTGGCCATGGTGGATGACGGTGGTTTGTACTCCCTGGAGCATCTGCTCGAGCCATTCATGGCGCTGAACTATGAATCTGTGACCACCTTTAAATGCCCGATATTTCTCTTCGAGGGACGGCACGATTATGCGGTGTCCCACACGCTTGTAGCGGAGTGGTTTGATCACCTTCACGCTCCCGAAAAGAAGCTCGTATGGCTCGGTAATTCCGCCCACATGGCGATGCAGGAAGAGCCCGGACGATTTCTGTATTATTTGATCACCGATCTTCGTCCGTTGGCTGCGAAGGTCGGGGACGTCGCTCCGGACGACACAACCCCCCCGAAGATGTAACCTGGCGCGCCCCCATATTACCGTTCGGCCGGGCTACCTCAGGCTATGCCCCCACGGCCTCGTGTCAGCATGCTTGTCCGGCAACTATGGTTGGCCTAGAATCGGAAGAAGCAACGAAGCGGAGGATATTAGGGAGACTCAAATGGATCGCGACGCAAACAGCAAAACAACGAATTCTTCCATGACAGCCGTAGCCGACGAACCTCGCGCCGTGAGCCCGGCGGAAAAGGAATGGGAGAAGCGGATTCTTGACCCCTCGCTGAAGCGCTCGCCGGAACGCCATACGGAATTCACCACCGTTTCGGGCTATCCGATCCGTCGCCTCTATACCGAAAGCGATCTGGCCGACTGGGATATGGACCGCGACCTTGGTTTGCCAGGGCAGCC